>CAYFXM010000020.1:0-21601 GCA_964346965.1 uncultured Actibacterium sp.
GCGCCTCTTTTGTGGTGGCTCAGCACCGACCGGATCGAGGTCACGATGATCGTCGCCAGCGAAGTCGCCAGACAGATCTGCATCACATGATCCCCACCATAGCCAAGCGCCGAGAAAGTATAGAAAAACGCGGGCACCAGCACGATACCACCGCCCACGCCCAACAGACCCGCGACCAATCCAGCGACCGCTCCGATGGCCAGAAGCAAAGCGATGAGCGGCAGGAATTCTGCTATCTCGGTCATGTTGTCCCTTCGGTTTTCGCGAAGTTATACTGACCGCACGACAGAGCGCCAGAACTTAAGCTGCTTCCTGTGCGTCTTGTATGGCCCTTAAGGCCTGCATGACCACCTCTGGCCCCGCGCCCGGCTTGTGGGCCTGTTCGGACAGGGTGCGTCGCCACAGCCTTGCCCCGGGACGTCCTGCAAACAGCCCCAGCATGTGCCGGGTGATATTGCCCAACTTTCCGCCCTCGGTCACGTGCCTGTCGATATAGGGCAGCATCGCCTCGACCACGGCCTCGGCGGTTGGTCCCTCCGGTCCGCCGAAGATCAGCCGATCTGCGTCCAGCAAGATATCCGACGGTGTATGATAGGCCGCACGGCCGATCATCACCCCATCCAGCCCCTGATCGAGAAACTCCTTTGCCTGCGCCAGTGACTCGATCCCGCCATTTATCGAGATGTGCAGCTGCGGGAAGGCCTGTTTCATTCGCAAGACCAGATCATAATCCAGCGGCGGAATATCCCGGTTCTCTTTCGGGCTCAGCCCTTCGAGCCACGCCTTGCGGGCATGAATGGCGACGCGGGTCACCCCCGCCGCACTAACCTTCTCGATGAACTCTGGCAAAACAACTTCTGGGTTCTGATCATCGACGCCAATCCGGCACTTGACCGTCACTTCGACAGTCGACGCCTCAATCATTGCAGCCACGCATTCGGCCACCAGATCGGGCTGCTTCATCAGCACCGCGCCAAAGGTCCCTGACTGGACCCGGTCCGACGGGCATCCGACGTTCAGGTTCACCTCGTCATCTCCATCCTCACAACAAAACCGCGTGGCTTGGGCAAGCTCCGCCGGATCTGAGCCGCCAAGTTGCACAGCGACCGGATGTTCCTCGGCGTTGAACTCCAACAGGTGCAACGCCCCACCCCGTACAAGCGCAGGCGATGTCACCATTTCTGTGTAGAGCAGCGTCTCTTTAGACATCAGCCGATGCAGAAAACGACAGTGACGATCTGTCCAGTCCATCATCGGGGCAACGCTCAAACGCGCAGCTTTTTGTGCGTTATTTTTCAAAGCGTTAGCTCCATACCCACTTCATCAGTACAATTTGCAAATTTGCGACGCCCTTCGAATTTCGAAGGACAATCGGGGATCCACGATTCGAGTGGGCCAGTGTGTAACACATACATGCCGCGCCGACACTGCCCAGAAGGCAGCGGAGGTTGGTTGTATCGCCAGTCAACACCTCAACAGGTAAGTTGGCCCTGGGCGACACTGTTCAACACCACCCAGAGCCAAATCATTTGTTTATGACACACGCGGTTTCAGGCTTCCTGACGCGTATTGCTTGGCCATTTCCGACAGAGGGACCGCCTTGATCTTACCTGCCTGACCCGCACTCTGGAAGCGTTCGAACCGGTCTTTGCAGACAGCCGAGATCGCCTCAATGCCCGGAGCCAAGTATTTGCGCGGGTCGAATTCTCCGGGCTTGGTCCACAGAACCTTGCGGATCGCCCCAGTCAGAGCCATGCGCAGGTCGGTATCGATATTCACCTTGCGGACGCCGTTCTTGATGCCGATCTCGATCTCCTCCAGCGGGACGCCGAAGGTCGGGGTGATTTCGCCGCCGTAGTCATTGATGATCTGCTGCAACTCTTCAGGAACCGAAGAGGAGCCATGCATCACCAGATGCGTATCCGGCAGCTTGGCGTGGATCTTTTTCAGAGCATCCATGGCAAGGATGTCTCCATCGGGTTTTCGCGTGAACTTGTACGCCCCGTGCGAGGTGCCGATGGCAATCGCCAGCGCATCCACTTCGGTCTGTTTGACGAACTCCACCGCTTCATCGGCGTCAGTGACCAGCATGTCGGTGCTCATCTCGCCTTCGAAGCCATGGCCGTCTTCAGCCTCGCCCTTGCCGGTCTCCAGAGACCCCAAGTGGCCAAGCTCACCCTCGACCGAGGCCCCAACCATATGCGCCATCTCGGTGACCTTGCGGGTGACACCCGCGTTATAGGCAAAATCGGTGGGGGTTTTACCATCTTCGGACAGAGAGCCATCCATCATCACCGACGAGAACCCGTTCATCAGCGCCGACAGGCAGGTCGATGGAGAGTTGCCGTGGTCCTGGTGCATGCACACCGGAATATGCGGATACAGCTCGATCGCGGCGCGGATCAGGTGGGCCAGAACGATGTCATTGGCAAAGGCCCGGGCGCCGCGGCTGGCCTGCATGATGACCGGGCTGTCAGTGGCGTCAGCTGCCTTCATGATCGCCAACATCTGTTCCATGTTGTTGACGTTGAAAGCGGGTAGTCCATAGTCGTTTTCCGCTGCGTGATCGAGTAGCTGGCGAAGAGAAATGAGAGGCATGGCACAAAATCCTTTGCGATGCAGTGACAGAGTTTGATTGTAAGGGGGGTGAGGCCCGGTCAGGCGTCGCTGTGATAGCGATCCAGAACCTCGACCTCTTCTTTTGAACCAAGGATGACGGACACCCTTTGGTGATGAGCTTCGGGCTGAACGTCCAGAATGCGCTGGACCCCGGTGGATGCAGCGCCACCGGCCTGTTCGACGACCAGAGCCATTGGATTGGCCTCGTACATCAGGCGCAGTTTGCCGCCCGCTTCGGCATTACCCGCATCCTTGGGGTACATGAACACGCCGCCACGGGTCAGGATCCGGTGGACCTCGGCCACCATCGAGGCGGTCCAGCGCATGTTGAAGCTCTTGCCGCGCGGACCATTCTTGCCTTCGATACACTCGTCGAAATAGCGACGGACAGGCGGCTCCCACAGCGTGTAGCGCGAGGCGTTGATAGCGAACTCTGCCGTGGCGTCGGGGATGGTCATGTCGGGGAAGGTCAGGCGGAATTCACCGGTGCCTTGTTGGTGGGTGAAGCCGTTGACGCCATGGCCCGTAGTCACAACCAAGGCCGTTGAGGGCCCATAAACTGAATAGCCCGCACTGATCTGTTCGGACCCGGCCCGCAGGACAGACCGGTCGTCGGTTGCGTCAATGGCGGTGGGCAGCTGCGAGATCGAGAAGATCGAGCCAACCGACAGGTTCACATCAAGGTTGGACGACCCGTCCAGAGGATCGAAATAGACCAGATAGTCCCCCGCTTCTGGTTTGTCCTTCAACCAGTACACCTCATCCACTTCTTCCGAGACCAGCGCGGCCACCCGGTTGCAGCTGGAACAATGGCGCACGAAGACATCATTGGCGATCACATCCAACTGCTTCTGGGTTTCCCCCTGCACATTGGTGGACTGGGTCGCCCCAAGCCGCCCGGCAAAAGCCCCGCCCCGGATCTGGTGCGAGATGATGCGGCACGAGGTTGCAATATCTTCCAGTAGAAAGATCAGGTCCTTGTCCAGGTCGTGCTCTGCCCGTTCGGACAAGAGGAATTCGCGGAAGGTGACTTGTTGGGCACTCATGGGGGTAGTTCCTTTTGATCGCGCTTACACGCTCATTGTTGCCTGCACGGCACGTTTCCACGCATCGTATTTTTCTGCGCGAGTCTCGGCGTCCATGTCAGGCGCGAATTGCCGCTCCCGCTGCCACTGGGCGGCGAAGTCATCCATCTGGGGATAGACACCAGCACGCATCCCGGCGAGCCAGGCGGCCCCAAGCGCCGTTGTCTCCAATACCACGGGCCGATCCACCGCGGCGCCAATGATATCCGACAGGAATTGCATCGCGGCATTGCTCGCGCTCATGCCGCCGTCGACGCGCAATGTGCTGGACCCCGAAGCCTCGCCCCAATCGGCCTGCATCGCTTCCAGCAAGTCGCGGGTCTGGTAGCCGACGCACTCAAGAGCCGCGCGAGAGAACTCGGCAGGTCCTGAGTTTCGGGTCAGCCCGTAAACAGCTCCTCGGCAGTCGGGGTTCCAATAGGGCGCGCCAAGTCCGGTAAAGGCCGGGACAAGGATCAGCGACTGGGCCGGATCGGCAGCCTCTGACAACGCTTGTGTCTCGCTGGCGCTGTTGATGATCTTCAGCCCATCCCGAAGCCATTGCACAACGGCCCCGGCGATAAAGATTGACCCTTCCAACGCATAGGTTGGCTTTCCATCCAGTTGATAGGCGATGGTTGTCAGCAACCGGTTCTCACTTGTGACCGGCGTGTCACCAGTATTGAGCAGCGCGAAACAGCCCGTGCCATAGGTGGATTTCAACATGCCCGGCTGGAAACACGCCTGCCCCACCGTGGCCGCCTGCTGATCACCGGCCACGCCAAGAATGGCGATCTCACCGTCCAGGAAATCCGTGGTGGTTCCGAAGTCGGCAGCGCAATCTTTGACCTCTGGAAGCATCTGCATGGGGATATCCAGCAGATCGCAGATCGTACGGCTCCACTGCCCCTTGCGAATATCATAGAGCATGGTGCGCGCGGCATTGGTGGCATCAGTGACATGCGACGCACCGCCGGTCATCTTCCAGATCAGATAGCTGTCGACAGTTCCGAACAGCAGCTCGCCCTTCGCAGCCCGCTCACGCGATCCGTCCACAGTATCGAGAATCCACTTCAGCTTGGTGCCAGAGAAATAGGGGTCCAGTAAAAGGCCGGTCTTCTCGGTGACCATGGGTTCGTGACCATCTTCTCGCAGCCCTTGGCAAAGCTCTGCCGTACGACGGTCCTGCCAGACGATCGCATTGTGAATGGCCTCTCCGGTGTTGCGGTCCCAAACCACCGTGGTCTCGCGCTGGTTCGTGATCCCAATCGCCGCGACGTCTCCGGCAGACAACCCCGTTTTCGCCATCACCGCGCGACAGGTCTCCTGCGTGGTGCGCCAGAGATCTTCCGGATCATGCTCCACCCAGCCCGAGGCTGGAAAATGCTGAGGAAACTCCTGCTGCGCACTCTCGACGATTTGCATTTCGGAATCGAGCAGGAGGGCACGGGTCGAGGTGGTTCCCTGGTCAATGGCAAGAATATGGGTCATTGGGCTGCTCGCTCCTGTTCTTGTATCTCACCGCCGTTGCTCGGGCTGACCGCGACCATCCATTGATCCAGCGCGTCAATCTCCTCAGCCGACATGCGCAGACCAAGTCTGGACCGGCGCCAAATCACGTCTTCAGCCCGGCGGGCGAATTCACGATCCATTAGCCAATTGATTTCCCGCTCCGTCAAGGTGGCCCCGAAGGCCTGCCCAAGGTCCGCAGCAGACGTGGCACCGGCCAACATGGAAGCGGCTTCCGAGCCATAGGTCTTGATCAGGCGCCGTGCCCAAAAATCATCCAGAAATGCGTAGTTGGCTTTCAGTTCGTCGATCAGCCGCCCCACGCCATCGACCGGGAAATCCCCCCCCGGAAGCGCGACACCCGCTGTCCAGTCGCCGCTTGCCTGTGGGAAAAACGGTTCCAGCTTGGCAAGGGCATTCTCAGCCAGCTTGCGATAAGTGGTGATCTTTCCGCCGAAGACATTCAGAACCGGCGCATTGTCCTCGCTCTGATCAAGCGACAGAACATAATCGCGCGTGGCCGCCGTGGCGGAACTGGCCCCGTCATCATACAGCGGTCGCACCCCCGAATAGCTCCAGACGACATCCTCTCGCGTAACCGGCTTATTGAAATAGTTCGAAGCGAAGGCACACAGATAATCAGACTCAGCCTCTGTACACTCAGGCGTCTTCTCCAGATCCTCGTGATCAAGGTCCGTGGTTCCGATCAGCGTGAAGTCTTCCTCGTAGGGAATGACAAAGATGATGCGCCCGTCTTCCCCTTGCAGGAAATACGCCTTGTCATGGTCGTATAGCTTCTTGGTAACGATGTGGCTGCCCCGGACGAGGCGCACACCTTCGGAGCTGTCCAGTTCCAGTCCGTTCTTAATCACCTCTGCCACCCACGGTCCGCTGGCGTTCACCAAAGCGCGGGCATGGATGGTCGATATATCTCCGGTATCGTGATCAAGAAGCGTGATCTTCCAAAAGTCGTTTTCACGTTCGGCGACAATCACCTCGGTCCGGGTCAGGATCGTTGCGCCCCTGTCCTCGGCGTCGCGAGCATTCAGGACGACAAGGCGGGAATCCTGCACCCAGCAATCAGAATATTCGAAAGCCTTCTCGAACCGATCCTGCAGAGGCGCCCCGGTTTCGTCCGACTTCAAATTGACGGTACTGGTGCCCGGCAGATAATTCTGACGACCCCCAAGCGTGTCATACAGAAACAGGCCGAGACGGATCAACCACGCCGGACGGCGCCCCTTCATCCACGGCATCACCGTATTCAACAACCGCGACGTCGGCGTCGATCCCTCGAACCGCATGTCCTTGTGATAGGGCAGGACGAAACGCATCGGCCAGCTGATATGCGGCATGGCCCGCAACAGCGTCTCGCGCTCTTTCAATGCTTTGGCGACAAGGCCAAACTCGAAATACTCGAGGTAGCGAAGCCCCCCGTGAAACATCTTAGTCGAGGCCGAAGACGTCGCAGAAGCAAGGTCGCCCTTCTCTGCCAAAGCCACGGAAAGGCCCCGACCAACAGCGTCGCGGGCGATCCCGCATCCATTGATGCCACCACCGATAACAAACAGATCAACCGTTTTATCGATTTCTTTCGGTTGAGGCATGCGATTCTCCAATGCATGAATTTCGAGCCCGAACGAACATACCTTACCGTATTTTTCAATCTTTTTCTTTCGTTTTTATTCGTAATGATGGAGAAGTGAGCAATTTCTTAGCTATTTTGCCCAGAAAATCTCGTTTCGCTTGTCACAAAACGCAAAAACGAACACATTCGAAAAAAACACGAGCGCATCATGTCACAATCATTTCGTCAGCCAGAAATTTTGGAAATCGCCCGCCGCGAGGGCAAAGTCACGGTCGAGGGGCTTGCAGACCATTTTGAAGTCACCGTTCAAACCATTCGGCGCGACCTGACAGAGCTATCCGACTCCGGCAAGCTGGATCGCGTTCACGGGGGGGCAATCTACCCTTCTGGCGTTTCGAATATCGGCTATGAAGACCGGCGAGGCCTTAACGAGGACGCCAAGGCCATCATCGCGCGCATCTGCGCCCAGCACATCCCAGAAGATTCCTCGGTTTTCCTGAATATCGGGACCAGCACCGAGGCCGTTGCAGGCGCGCTTCTCAACCATTCCAACATGCTGGCCTTCACCAATAACATCAATGTCGCGAACATCCTCGTGGCCAACACCGACTGCGAGATCATCGTGACCGGTGGCGCACTTCGGCGAACCGACGGTGGCTTGGTGGGCAGTCAGACCATGCGGGCCATCGAACAGTTCAAGTATGACTACGCGGTGATCGGCTGCTCGGCGGTCGATGAAGATGGTGATTTGCTGGATTTCGATATTCAGGAAGTCGGCGTAAGCCAGACGATCATCCGGCAGGCGCGCAAGGTGTTCCTTGTTGCAGATCACTCGAAAATTCATCGAAGTGCGCCCGCTCGTATATGTTCGCTTAGCGAAATTGACGCCTGTATTACCGACTTGCCCCTTCCGGATGAACTGGCGCGGAAATGCGCAGATTGGGGCACGCAGGTCATTCTGCCGTAGATTTCGACAGAACCGACACCCAAGCGCTTATGCTTTGGCTTCGTTGTAGGAGGGCTAAACTCTGCGGTCACTGACGGAACAAGCATCCGCCCTTCTTGGCATACAGGTCACCGAAACAACGCGTTTGCACGGCGGCGATCTGTCCGAAGTCTTTCGCCTCAACCTGTCCGATGGCCAAACCGTCATCGCAAAAGTCGGCAGCACCGCGCCAGTCGAGGCGGAAATGCTCCGGGCGATCCGCGCCACCGGCGCCCCTGCCCCGGATGTAGTAGCTGTCGGTGAGAGCTTGCTCCTGTTGAAGGATCTTGGCCCTGACGATGGCCCCGCGAGGGCATGGAGCGATCTTGGCCATAGTCTGCGAAAACTGCACGCTCATACCGCAGAAACTTATGGTTGGTCCCGGGATCACGCGTTTGGAACTGTTGATATCCCCAACACGCCAACGACAGACTGGCCCGAGTTCTGGACTAAACGTCGACTGCTGCCTTCCTGCCCACATATCGCGCCGGACCTGGCCCGCAGGGTCGAAACTCTCGCGTCGCGTATCGGCGAGTACCTGCCGCCAAAACCGCTTGCCTCCTTACTGCATGGCGATCTCTGGACGGGAAACATTATGGCTCAGGGATCCCGAGTTACCGGGCTGATCGACCCATCCTGCTATTACGGACACGCCGAGGTCGACCTTGCCATGCTGTCGCTGTTTGGGACGCCGGGACCGGCGTTCGAGACTTCCTATGGCAAACTCGAAGAGGGCCACCACCAGCGCCGCCCGATCTACCAACTGTGGCCGGCATTGGTTCACCTCAGACTCTTCGGATCAGGCTACCGGTCTCTGGTTGAGCGCTGTCTTGATCGCTTCTGACGGTCCGGCCAAAACGTGACGCCAAAGGGGATTGGGGCGACCGGGTCCGCCTCACCCGGCCTAAATTCTGCAACCGATTGCAAAAATCTCCAATTCGTTTCATGCTGCATCCAAGGACAGTTCGCGATAAAGGGACCGCTTAGAGCAGTTAAGGATAAATAATGGCCGTCACGTTGAAGGAAGTTGCAGAACGCGCGGGCGTATCACGCTCGGCTGTGTCGCGCACGTTCACCGACGGTGCCTCTGTCTCGGACAAGATGCGGCGCAAGGTCGAAAAGGCCGCGCGGGAACTGGGGTACAGCCCCAATGCACTGGCGTCTTCCCTGACCACCGGTCGCACCAAACTGATCGGGCTGATCTCGAACAACTTCCACAACCCGATCTTCCTGGAGGTCTTCGACCTGTTCACCCGCGGCCTTCAGGACAGCGGTCTGCGCCCCCTGCTGGCGAATCTGACCGACGAGGTCGATCCCGAAAACTCCGTTCGCATGATGCGGCAGTATTCCGTCGACGGGGTTGTGGTCGCCTCGTCTACGCTCCCACCGGGGTTTTCCAAAGCTTTCCGGGATGCGGGTATCCCGGTGGTCCATGCCTTTGGTCGCTCAACGGCCACGCCAAAGGTGCATGTCGTGGGGATCGACAATATCGAATGCGGTCGCATGGCTGCACGGGAACTGGTCTCACGTGGTTACACGGACATCGCCTTTCTTGGCGGACCAGAAGCAGCGACCTCGACACAGGACCGCTACACCGGCTTCATGTCGGAAATGGAGAGCCACAAGGATATCAAAACCACATACTCCTTCGCCAAGGCCTATTCCTTCGATGCTGGGCGGGAAGAGATGTTGCGGCTGCTGGCCAACGAACCGGCGCAGGCCTATTTCTGTGGTGACGACGTCCTGTCAATCGGGGCGCAATCGGCGATCAAGGACAGCGGCCTGTCTTGCCCCGGCGACATCGGCCTCATCGGGCTGAACGACATGGAGATGTCGCGCTGGCAGAACATCGACCTGACAACGATCCACCAGCCGATCCGTCAGATTGTCGCTTCGTCTATCGAGCTGATGGTGGCCATGCTGGACGACCCTGATCGGCTACCCGAGGCCCGCATTTTCCCCTGCTCGATCGTCGAGCGCGGCACGTTGCGTCCGGCTGAAGGTTAACGCCTGCAAAGCGACTGAAACTCATATGCTGGTCATATGGAAGTCATATGCACCGTGCATTCCCTAAAGACGCAGAAAAGCCGGGCGTTAACCCGGCTTTCATTGGATTTACATTGCCTTAACTCAGCGGAAAATCGACGGCCGTGCGTCCATCCACGCCCCGCCATCCTTGGCCGAGGCAACAGCCGTATACACTGCCGCCATCGACCGCACTCCATCGGCTGCACTTGGCAGCCCATCGCGGGACTCACCGCGGATCGCATCCGCCAAATCGCAATAAATATTGGCCACAGCCAGCGGGAATCCTTCGGGATGCGCGATCGCCACGCGGCTTAGACGCTGCGCATCTTCATGCAGCCCGCCCTCGCCCTTCTCGATGATCTGCGTACGGCCACCCACAGGCGTATAGATCAACTGGTTCGGTTGCTCTGACGCCCACCGCAACCCGCCGGTCTCGCCAAACACTTGAATGTCGAACCCATGCTGCCGCCCGATGGCCACAGAAGAGGTCCAAAGCCGCCCCACGGTCCCGCCTTCGGTACGGAAGTTGACCATTGCGTCGTCCTCCAGCACACGGCTTGGGATGG
The DNA here is from genome assembly GCA_964346965.1 of uncultured Actibacterium sp. Classification (GTDB taxonomy): domain Bacteria; phylum Pseudomonadota; class Alphaproteobacteria; order Rhodobacterales; family Rhodobacteraceae; genus Actibacterium_B. The sequence continues at coordinate 10,360 of CAYFXM010000020.1, forward strand.
TCGAGGCGAAATCCGCCGACAAGGTCTGAACTTCATCATTGCAAATGAAGCTGGCCATGTGCAGCGCGTGGATGCCGCAATCGGCAAACTGACCGGAAACTCCAGCCATTTCAGGGTCATAGCGCCAACGTACCCGCGGGTTATCCGCGTCTGTCGCATCCCCATGATGCCCGTGGCTAAACGCCGTCACGACCAGACGCACCTTGCCGATCTCGCCGTTCTGCACCATCGCGCGGGCCTGCCGCACCATCGGATAGGCCGAGTAGCAATAGTTCACCGCGCAGATCTTGCCGGTCTTTTCGGCGATCCGAACAATCTCTTCGCCCTCTTCCACGGTCATGGTCATCGGCTTTTCGCACAGCACGTTGAACCCGGCCTCAAGGAAGGATTTGGTGATCTCGAAATGCGTCGAGTTCGGCGTGGCCACAGTTACCAGATCAACCCGGTCGTCGCGGTCTTTTTCACCTGCCAGCATCTCAGTCCAATCGCCATAAGCGCGATCAGCTGCCACCCCCAAACGCTGCGCATATTCACGGCCCGCGTCGGGGCGATGGTCCAACGCACCGGCGGCTAGTTCGAAATGCCCATCGGCCAAAGCGCCCAGACGATGCGCCGGGCCAATCTGGCTGCCCTCACCGCCGCCAATCATTCCCCATTTCAGCTTTGTCATGTCCCGGCCTCCTTAATTAAAGCCAATGGATTCAAGGTATTCGCGGTTGTCGCGGTTGTCTGCCATTGGGGTCACGTCCAAGGTCGGGTCGATGTCCTGCTCGACCGTACACCACCCCTCAAATCCCGCGTCGATCAGCACTTGACGCACGGTTGGGAAGTCCACGTCGCCCTCGCCCAGCTTACAGAAAATCCCCTGCCCGCAGGCGTCATAGAACCCGGTGCGGTTCTCGATCACGTCAGCTTTCACCTTCGGATCAATATCCTTGAAGTGCATATAGGAAATCCGGTCGATGTGGCGCTTCATGAAGGCCACCGGATCGAACCCGGCATACGAGTGGTGCCCGGTGTCGAAACAGATCTTTAGGATTTTTTCGTCAACTTCATCCAGCAGGCGTTCAAGCTCTGGCTCAAAATCCATAAAGCCCGCCGCATGGGCGTGGATGCCAACGGTCAGACCGTATTCCTCGGCCCCGATGCGGGCGCTTTCGGCGATACGGTCGCGATAGGCGGTCCATTCGGCCTTATCCATCTGCTCGGCTTCGGTTGCGCGACCAGCGGTGGGCGCGCGACGCGGGGAAATCGAGTCGATCAGAACCAGATGCTCTGCCCCATGCGCCTTCAGCGCCCGCGCGGTGCGGTGGGTGGCGTCCAGCACATCGTCCCACGCGTCCGGGTCGTGATAGGGCCGGAAGACCACGCCGCCGATCAGCTGCAGATCATGCTCTGCCAGCGCGTCGGCCAGAATGGCAGGGTCTTCGGGCATAAAGCCCACCGGGCCCAGCTCGATGCCCTTATACCCGGCCTCGGCGCATTCTTTCAGCACTGTTTGCCAAGTTGGGTTGCGCGGATCATCCGCAAATTCCACGCCCCAGGAACAGGGGGCATTTCCGATTCTGATGGTCATGTTGTTGTCTCCGATAATCAGAAGCGATTGATATCTTTCCAGGTTTCGTCTTCGGATGAGGCCAGCACCGCTGCCACCACCCGGTTCACTTCGTGGCCATCCCTGAAGGTCGGCCAGACGGACTCGCCCGTCTCGATGGCCCGCAGGAAGTCGCGGGCCTCTATGATGATCTGATCCTGATACCCCGTGCCGTGGCCCGGGCCCTGGCAGAAGGGCTCATAGTTCGGATGGGCGGGTCCGGTCAGGATTTTGCGGAAACCACGCTCGGCCTCGGGGCCGTCCATCTTATACAGCCAGATCGCGTTCTGATCCTCTTGATCAAAGCGGATCGCGCCTTTTGTGCCTGTGATTTCATAGGCATAGCCCATCTTCCGCCCCGTCGCGATACGCGAGAAAAACAGATGCCCCATCGCTCCGTTTGCGAAGCGACACATCATCTGGGCATGATCGTCATTGGTGACCTCTCCGCCCGGGCGGGTTTTGTGCACGGTTTCAACAGAGCCCATGACCCGGGTAATCGGCCCCATCAGCGCCAGCGCGGCATTGATCATATGCGGCGCCAAATCGCCCATAGTCCCATTGGCCATGCCGGTGGTGCGCCACGTGGCGGGCGCCTGCGGGTCGGCATAGAAATCCTCTGTGTGTTCGCCCCGGAACCAAGTGATGTCTCCGATCTCTCCATCCGCGATCAGCTGACAAGCGTATTGGCTGGCCGGTGTGCGGATGTAGTTGAAACCGACCATATTGGCGACACCTGAGGCCTCGGCCGCTGCGACCATCGCGGCGCTGTCTTCCATCGACGCACCCAGAGGCTTTTCGCACAAAACTGGTTTTCCTGCGGCAAAGGCAGCCTCGGCTATCGTTCGGTGCGTTTCCTGCGGAGAGGCAATCACTACCGCCCCCACCATTGGATCATCGACCAATACGCGCCAGTCATCGGTTCCGCGGGCAAAACCATAAGCTTTACGATACCGCTCAGCGCTCTCCGCACTTGAGGCGCACACCATCTCAAGACGAGGACGTAATCCGGTATTAAAGACCGCGCCAACAGACGACATCGCCACTGCGTGAGCTTTGCCCATGTAGCCACCACCTACGATGCCGATTCCAAGTTCTGTCATCCTGTGAGTCCCCCCGATTTGAAATACAGTTTGCAACCGGTTGCAAAAACTGTATCTTGAGAATCGACAACTCGCAAGCTGCATTCGGCAATTGACCGAATTTTCCGAAGGTCCGCACAAACATGACGACATCAAGTGATACGATCCGCCTGACCACCGCTCAGGCGATTATTCGTTGGCTTTCCAACCAATTCATCGAAATCGACGGCGAAGAGTTACGCTTATGCGGCGGCGGCTTCGGCATCTTCGGTCATGGTAATGTTACTTGCCTTGGCGAAGCGCTAAACACTGTGCGGGACGAACTGCCCCTCTATCGCGGCCAGAACGAACAGAGCATGGGATTCGCCGCAGCGGGCTATGCGAAGCAATGGCTGCGTCAGCGGTTCATGTTCTGTACGGCCTCGGCCGGCCCCGGCACCGCGAATCTTTTAACTGCGGCAGGTCTGGCCCATGCCAACCGCCTGCCGATGCTGATGCTGTGTGGCGATACCTTCATCACTCGCCTGCCCGACCCGGTTCTGCAGCAGATGGAAAACTTCTACGATCCGACCTTCGGCGTGAATGACGCGTTCAAACCCGTCAGTCGTTACTGGGATCGAATTTGCCACCCGGCACAGGTGATCCAATCGCTGCCAGCAGCCATCGCCACCATGCTGGACCCGGCTGATTGCGGCCCCGCCTTCATCGGCCTGCCGCAAGACGTTCAAGGCTGGACCTATGATTATCCGGTCGAGTTCTTCGCCAAGAAAGTTCACCGCATTCGCCGTCAAACCCCGGACGCGGCCGAAGTCGCCGACGCAGTCGCCCTGCTGAAAACCGCCGAGCGCCCGATGATCATCGCAGGCGGCGGCGTGCAATATTCGAAAGCCGTGGCAGAGCTGACCTCTTTCGCCGAAACCCACCAGATCCCCGTGGTCGAGACCATCGCGGGCCGCGCCAATATGCTCGCGACTCACCCTCTGAATATCGGCCCAGTGGGTGTGACCGGTTCGGACAGCGCCAATGCCATCGCCGAAAAAGCTGATGTGATCGTCGCCGTGGGCACGCGTCTACAGGACTTCACGACGGGGTCTTGGACCGCCTTCGCCAAGGACGCCAAGTTCATCTCGGTCAACGCAGGCCGTCACGATGCGGGCAAGCACATGTCCTTGCCGGTTGTGGGTGACGCCAAACTCTCGTTAAACGAATTGGCCAAGGCGCTGGACTATTCCACCCCCTCCGACTGGGTGACCTTTGCCCAGGACGAGCGCAAGAAGTGGGATGCTTACGTCGCCGAGAATGTCTCTTACGGCAACCGCCCGAACTCTTATGCCCAAGCCATCGGCGTGGTGAATGACCTATGTGAACCGCGCGACCGCGTGGTTGCCGCAGCCGGAGGCCTGCCTGCCGAAGTTACAGCCAACTGGCGCACGCTGGACATCGGTTCTGTCGACGTGGAATTCGGTTTCTCTTGCATGGGGTACGAGATCGCCGGTGCTTGGGGTGCCCGCATCGCGCAGGCTGAACGGGAACCAGATCAGGATACCATCACCTTCTGCGGGGATGGGTCGTACATGATGCTGAACTCGGATCTCTATTCCAGCGTTCTCAGCCAGAAGAAATTGATCGTTCTGGTGTTGGACAACGGCGGTTTCGCGGTCATCAATAAGCTGCAGAACAACACCGGCAACGAAAGCTTCAACAACCTGCTGGAAGACTGCCCGACCATCCCGCAGGCCTTTGGCGTGGACTTCGTGGCCCATGCGGCCTCGATGGGGGCCACGTCGGAAAAGGTCGCTAATCCGGCGGAATTGGGCGAGGCGTTCAAGCGGGCCAAGGCCTCGGACAAGACCTATGTGATCGTCATGGACGTCGACCCCTACGAGGGTTGGACAACAGAAGGTCACACTTGGTGGGAAGTCGGCACGCCACATATCACCGAAGACGAGAACGTCCGCAAAGCTCATGTCGACTGGGAAGCCACCCGCGAAAAACAACGGAGGGGCGTCTGATGCTCACCTTCACTGCGGATACAATTGATCCGGACGCCATCGTCAAAGAACTTCTCGATGGCGCGGGTGCAGTCAAGTTGAAAGGCCTCTTTACGCCAGAAGAGATCGCCGAAGCGCGCAATATCATCACCGAGTATTCAGATCGTGAAGCCCCAAAAGTCACGCATTTCCAAGGCGATGCAGAGGAGAAGGGCAATCTTCACCTGCAACGCCGTGTCTGGAATCTGCTGGCTAAGGGCGAAGTCTTCTCTACCATGGCCTCCCATCCAGCCGTCATGCAGATTCTGCGCGCCTTTCTGGGGACAGAGTTCGTAATGGGGTCAATCGCGGCAAACCGGCTTCTGCCCGGAGGACCGGGGCAAGAGCCGCATGTGGATTACCCATACTGGGACTTCCACCAGCCCGAAACCCACCCGGCCCGTCTGAATGCCACCTATCCGATGAATGCCCAGATCACCATCGTTCTGGACCCGTTTACCGAGGAAAGCGGCGCGACTGCTTTTGTCCCCGGCACTCAGAAGGAACTGCGATATCCCTCCTCCGACGACCGTTTCTTTGAGAGGTGCGATCGCATGATCGCCGAGCCTGGCGACACGATCCTTTTCTTCGGGGCAGCGTGGCACTGTGCGATGCCGAATAACTCCGACCACGACAGGAGTGCGGTGCTGATTAACTATGTTCCCAAATGGGTGAAGCCGCTGGAGGACATGCCAGCTGCCCTGCCCCAATCGTTCCTCGACAACGTCAGCCCCGATCTGCGCCAGCTTCTGGGTTTAAATCACCCCTACCCGGAAATTCTCGACAAGGCAGACGCGGTCAATGCAGAGGGTCGAAAATGAACCTGATTGATGGCATCCGCAAAGGCAATTTCGTGGTCTTTGGCCGCGCGGGCATGGATATGTTTGCCGACCCGCAGGGCACCAAGGCCGAACATGCCGAGACCTTCCGAGCTGATCTGGGCGGTTCTTCTGCGAATATCTGCGCGGGGCTCTGCAAACTGGGGACGCAGTCCGCACTTGTGACGTCTGTGAGTGACGACACTGTCGGTAGGTTCTGCACCAACAAGCTGCAGCACTATGGTGTCGACACTCAATATGTGAAGGTCCTTGGCGGCGAATACCGCGTCTCGCTGGCGGTCTATGAAAGCACAATGGACGACTTCCAGCTGTGTATCTATCGCAACAACGCGGTGGACTTTCAGGTGACTAACGACGACGTCGATAAGGTGGACTATTCGACCTTCGGAGCGCTGATTACCGCAGGCACGGTCTTCGCCGCCGAACCCTCGCGTGGGTCCACTTTCCGGGCCTTCGAGAACGCGCGAGAGGCGGGGCTCCCGGTGATCTTCGATATTGACTACCGCCCATACTCATGGCCCTCGCCCAAAGTCGCCGCCGAAGTCCTGTCCCGTGCTGGCGAGGAAAGCGATCTGATCGTCGGCAATGACGAAGAGTTCGGTTTCATGGCCGGCGGCATCGACAAGGGCCTCGACAAGGCCCGCGAGCTCGCGGCTTCAGGCAAGTTTGTCGTCTATAAGATGGGGCAGGAAGGCGCGATTACGCTTGTGGATGGTGAGGAAATACGCACCGGAATCTACCCCGTTACCGCCGTCAAACCCAATGGTGCGGGCGACAGTTTCATGGCGGGCATGCTCGCCAGCATCGCCGAAGGCCGAGACCTGCGCGAATCCGTCCTGCGCGGCTCTGCCTGTGCATCCATCGTTGTGTCCAAACCGGGATGCGCCCCCTCGATGCCGACCACGGCCGAGCTGGAGGCCTTCTTGCAAGACCATCCCGGCCCCACTGAAGTATGAAAGGAGACGCCAATGCATATCGCGCCTCATGACAACCAGAACAAACCCATCGTCGATGTCGATCACGAACTGGTGCCGCTAAACTATTTCAACATCATCAAGCTGAAGAAGGGCGAGACGTTTGAATACGCCGTTCCAGGGTACGAAACCTGCGTGGTCCCCGCCACTGGCACGGTGAATGTCGATGTCGAGGGTGCGGTCTACGAGAACCTCGGCAACCGTACTGTCGATGTTTGGGATGGCGACCCCGAGGGCGTCTATGTTCCCGTTGGCGCAAAGGTGCGGATCACCTGCGTGACGGATGAGACGGAAACCTTTATCGCAGGTGCAAAATACGACAAGGTACTTGAACCTTTCGACGTACGTGCGGCCGATCTTGACGTAGTCCAATACGGCTCTGACGACACCAAAACCCATCGCAAGATCAAGCACATCCTTGGCGCCAACCACCACGACAAAGTGGGCCGCCTGTTGGTGAGCGAGCTCTACACCGTGGGTGCAGGCGGATGGTCCGGCTTCCCGTCGCACAAGCATGACACCGACCGCTTGCCGGATGAGACCCGACATGACGAGACCTATAACTTCCGCTTCAAGCCAAATTATGGCTCGGGTTTGCAGATGCTTCAGCGCGAGGACAACGAACCGGGCGATGCCTATCACATCATGGACCGCTCCACGATCCTGATCGACAAAGGCTATCACCCCTGTGCCGCCTTGCCGGGTTACGAGATGTACTATTTCACCATCCTTGGTGGGCTCAGCCAGCGGTCACTGAAACAGTATTTCCAACCAACCCACGAAGAACAGCTGCACACCATCCCCGGTATCATGGACATGGTGGCCAAGTTCAAATGACCCTTGTGACACTAGCAGATGTGCTTCAGCCCGCGCTGAAGCAGGGCTATGCCGTGGCGGGCCTCGTCACGCTTGGCTGGGAAGACATGCGCGCCTATGTGGCCGCTGCTGAGGCCGAGAACTGCCCGGTGATCCTACAGGCAGGCCCCTCCTGCCGCGAACACACGCCCCTGCCGATCCTTGGAAAGATGTTCCGCCATCTGGCAGAGAATGCTTCGGTACCCGTCGTTGCCCATCTGGATCACGGGTACACGGCCGAGGACTGCAGGATCGCGATCGACAGCGGCTTCACGTCGGTGATGTTTGACGGCTCCCGCAAACCACTGAACGAGAACATCGACGAAACCGCTGCGATTGCTGAAATGGCTCATGCCGCGGGTGTCTCTTGCGAGGGTGAGATTGGCTTTGTCGGTTATTCCGGGGGCGAAGGATCTGCCGGAACCGACCCCGAGGAAGCGGCTCGATTCGCACGCGCAACGGGCGTCGACGCCATGGCGATCTCGGTCGGCAACGTACACCTGCAACAAGACAAGGAAGGCGGGCTGGACGAGCCCCGCATTCGTGCTATCGAAGCCGTAACCGAGGTGCCCCTGGTTATCCACGGCGGCTCTGGTGTCCCGGTCGCGCAGCGAACGGCACTGGCCCGAGGTTCAAATATCTGCAAGTTCAACATCGGGACAGAGCTGCGGATGGCTTTTGGCACGGCGCTGCGTGAAGCTGTGAACAGTGATCCCGACCGGTTCGACCGGGTGCAAATTCTCAAGGAAACCCACGATCCGGTTGTAGTCGCGACCAGTCGGGTTCTTCAGGCGTTTAAGGGAGGATAACATGCTGCGGATCGGATTATTAGGCTGCGGACGAATTGGGCAGGTACACGCCCGTTCAGCAAGCCAGATCGAGGGGGTAACTGTCACGGCTGTCGCCGATGCCTTCCCTGATCCGGCCGATGCGTTGGCTGCGAAGACCGGAGCAACGGTGCTGGATGCGGACGCGTTGATCGAAAGCAACAATGTCGACGCTGTGGTGATCGGCACCCCGACCGACACGCATTACGACCTGATCCACGCAGCTGCTCGTGCAGGCAAGGCCATCTTCTGCGAAAAGCCGGTCGACATGTCCGCCGACCGCATCCGTGACTGCATAAAGGTGGTCGAGGCCGCTGGTGTTCCCTTCATGACCGCCTTTAACCGCCGCTTCGATCCAAACTTCGCGAATGTTCAAAACCGTATTGCGGACGGCGAAGTAGGTGATGTCGAGATCGTCACGATCCTCTCGCGCGACCCTTCCCCGCCGCCGATCAGCTATATCGAGAGCTCGGGCGGTCTGTTCCGCGATATGATGATCCACGATCTGGACATGGCTCGCTTCCTGTTGGGCGAAGAACCGGTCAGCGTTTACGCCGTCGGCGCATCGCTGGTCGACCCCGAGATCGGCAAGGCTGGCGATGTGGACACCGCGGCTGTGACGCTGACCACGGCCTCGGGCAAAATCTGCCAGATATCCAACTCGCGCCGCGCCAACTATGGATACGACCAGCGGATCGAGGTTCATGGATCAAAAGGCATGCTTCGGGCCGAGAATATGCTTGAAAATACTGTCGAGGTCGCAACGGAAGCAGGCTTCCGCAAGGCTCCGGCACAGCATTTCTTCTTGGAACGCTACGAGGCTGCATATCGCGCCGAGATGGCGCATTTTGTTGAGGCGGTGAACAACGGTGTGGATATCGCCCCAGGCATCACCGACGGCCTACGCGCGCAGATGCTTGCAGACGCGGCAGCCAGCTCGCTGGAACAGGGTAAGCCAATTTCTTTGGAGTGATCGCGAGGTGCCCGGCCCCGCTTTGCATCACGCGTTGAACAGGAAGTGCAAGACGTCGCCGTCTTTCACTTCGTAACTCTTGCCCTCAGCCCGCATTTTGCCCGCTTCCTTGGCGCCTTGTTCGCCGTTGTTGGCGATGTAGTCGTCATAGGCGATGGTCTCGGCGCGGATGAATCCGCGTTCGAAGTCACCGTGGATAACGCCCGCGGCCTGCGGGGCAAGCGCGCCGATCGGGATAGTCCACGCGCGGGCCTCTTTTGGGCCGACGGTGAAATAGGTCTGCAGGCCAAGAAGCTCGTGGCCGGCGCGGATCAGGCGATCAAGGCCGGCTTCTTCCAGCCCAAGTTCACCAAGGAACATCTCCGCCTCGTCGGGTTCCAGCTGGCTGATCTCTTCTTCAATCTTGGCCGAGATAACAACCGCAGCCGCTCCTTGCTCAGCTGCCATCTTGGCAACGGCGGCGGAATGGGCGTTACCCTCGGCGGCCTCATCCTCGTCTACGTTGCAGACATAGAGGATCGGCTTGGTGGTCAGCAGTTGCAGCATGTCCCACGCTTTTTTGTCCTCGTCGTCCACCTCAACAGTACGAGCGGGCTTGCCGTCTTCAAGCGTTGCCAGAGCGGTTTTCAACAGACGTTCCTGCTGAACAGCCTCTTTATCACCGCCACGCACCTTGCGGACGATGTTCTGCAGGCGCTTTTCGATCGATTCCATGTCGGCAATCATCAGCTCTGTCTCGATGGTCTCGGCGTCCTCGACCGGGTTCACGCGGCCGTCGACATGGGTCACGTCATCGTCTTCGAAACAGCGCAGAACGTGGGCAATCGCGTCACACTCACGGATGTTGGCAAGGAACTGGTTGCCAAGACCCTCACCCTTAGAGGCACCCTTCACCAGACCGGCAATATCCACAAAGGTCATGCGCGAGGGGATGATCTGCTTGGACTGGGCAATCGCTGCCAGCTTGTCCAAACGCGGATCGGGAACGGCCACGTCACCGACATTCGGTTCAATGGTACAAAACGGGAAGTTCGCCGCCTGCGCCGCCGCAGTCTTGGTCAGCGCGTTGAACAGGGTCGATTCACCGACGTTCGGCAGCCCTACGATACCTGTCTTAAAGCCCATTGCGGCCTCCGTTCCTAAAGTTCGGGGCCTTCTAGGTCTTTGTGTGGCCCTGCGCAAGCGTGGTAGGCTTGGACAGGAGGATTTCAGATGTCATTTATTCCCTTTCTTACATTCGATGGTCAGGCCGAAGAGGCAATGCGGTTTTATGCCGAGGTCTTCGGGGCTGATGACATCCAGATCATGCGTTTCAGCGATGCACCCCCGTCCGAGGGGATGGAGCCCTCGGACCGGGTGATGTACTCGCATATCATGGTCGGCGAGGCCTGCGTGATGGCCTATGACGTACCGAACGGCATGCCCTTCACGCCGCAAGAGTCGGTGTCGGTAAACCACCCGATGGAGGATGTGGACGAGGCCCGCGCGACATTCGACAAACTGGCCGAAGGCGGAGAAGTCACGATGCCATTCGAGGCGACGTTCTTTTCCCCCGGTTTCGGCATGTGTCGGGACCGTTTTGGCACCAATTGGATGATTGCTGTCCCCGAACAGAAAAACTAGGCCCCCGCGCATTGATTTTCCCGCAAGTTTTCTGCACATCGGGCAGAAGATTGGAAAAGGACGCCCCATGACCCGTATCGACGCCAAATTCGCTGCCCTGAAAGCTGAAGGTAAGAAAGCCTTCGTAGCCTATGTGATGGCGGGTGATCCGGACTATGACACCTCGTTCGAAGTGGTCAAAGGCCTGCCTGCGGCGGGCGTGGATGTGATCGAACTGGGCATTCCTTTCACAGACCCAATGGCCGATGGCCCGACCATCCAGCTGGCCGGTCAGCGCGCGCTAGAAGCAGGTCAGACACTGGACAAGACGCTCGCCATGGCCAAAGCCTTCCGCGAAACGGACGATACCACGCCGATCGTGATGATGGGCTATTACAACCCCATCTATAACAAGGGCGTCCCGAAGTTTCTGGAAGAGGCCAAAGAGGCCGGGGTCGACGGGTTG
>CAYFXM010000021.1:0-17339 GCA_964346965.1 uncultured Actibacterium sp.
CTGATCAAGGATATGCTGGAAAACGAGCGTGTGCCGGACGCGAAAACCGTCAAGCACATCGACCGCTGCCTATCCTGTCTGGCCTGTATGACCACCTGCCCGTCGGGCGTGCACTATATGCATCTGGTGGACCACGCGCGGGCCTATATTGATGATAACTACAAGCGCCCGTTCATGGATCGCGCCCTGCGTTGGGTGTTGTCGCAGGTGCTGCCCTACCCGAACCGGTTCCGCGTTGCGCTGTTGGGGGCAAAGATCGGGCGGCCTTTCGCCCGGTTCATGCCGGACCCACGCCTGCGCGCGATGTTAGAGATGGCGCCAAAGCAGATCCCGCCTGTCAGCCGCAATGACCGCCCGCAAAGCTTTGAGCCGACCGCGCCGCGCAAGATGCGTGTCGCGCTTATGACGGGTTGTGCGCAAAAGGCACTGAACACCGATATCAACGACGCAACCATCCGCCTGTTGCGGCGCTTGGGCTGCGAGGTGGTTGTCGCCAAAGGCGCCGGGTGCTGTGGCGCGCTGACCCATCACATGGGCAAGACCGACAACAGCCATCACGCCGCCGCCGCCAATATCAAGGCGTGGATGGCCGAAAAGGCCGATAAGGGGCTGGATGCGATCGTGATCAACACCTCTGGCTGCGGGACAACGGTCAAGGACTATGGCCACATGTTCCGCAATGATCCCCTGGCTGCGGATGCGGCGCAGGTTTCGGCCTTGGCGATGGATATCTCGGAGCTGTTGCAAAAGCTCGACCTGTCGCAAGCCAAGGCCCCGCGCGAGATGACCGTTGGTTATCACGCCGCGTGCTCCCTGCAGCACGGGCAAAAGGTAAAAACCGCGCCGAAGGATTTGCTGAAGGCCGCTGGTTTTACCGTGGTCGAGCCCGCCGACAGCCATCTGTGCTGCGGCTCTGCCGGGACCTACAACCTGATGCAGCCAGAGATTTCCAAGCAGCTCAAGGCGCGGAAGGTCCGGACGCTAGAGGCTAAGAACCCTGACGTAATCGCAGCAGGCAATATCGGATGCATGATGCAGATCGGGACTGGCACAGACGTCCCGATTGCGCATACGGTAGAGCTGTTGGACTGGGCCACGGGTGGCCCTGTTCCGGCGGCACTGGACAAAACACGGCCATAATCCTGCCTGACCCCGTCGCTAGGGTTGGTGTGGAAAGGGGTAAGGGCATGATGCGATTCCTGTCGTTTGTGTTGGCGCTTTGGGCGTGCTTAGGGTTTGCGCAGGCGCAAGAGGATATCGGTCTGCGCGCGTTGCAGACCGCAGATGACGGAAAGGGATGGGAAGCTGTCGGCCGGATAGACATCGGGCGGAACAGCTTTTGTACCGGTTCCCTTGTTGCGCCTGATCTCGTCCTGACCGCCGCTCATTGCCTGTACAAACGGCACGACGGCACGCCCGAACGGCTAGAGCATATGCGCTTCCTCGCAGGTTGGAGAAATGGGCGCGCACAGGCCTATCGCGGGATCAAGCGTGCGGTGGTTCATCCCGATTATCGCTTCGAAAGTGGCGACAAGCTGACGCGCGTCGCCTTTGATCTTGCGCTGTTAGAGCTTGATCAGCCAATCCGACTTCCCAACATACGTCCCTTCAATATCGCCCCCCATCCGCGCAAAGGGGATGAAGTCGGCGTCGTGTCCTATGCGTTTGACCGTTCCGAGGCGCCCTCGCTTCAGGAACTTTGCCATGTGATGGCGCGCCGTCCCGGTGTTTTGATGTTGTCTTGCGATATCGACTTCGGCTCGTCCGGGGCGCCGATCTTCACTTTGGACGGCACGGTGCCCAGAATCGTTTCCGTGATCTCGGCCAAATCCGACATCGATGACCGCAAGATCGCGTTGGGCACTTCTGTCAACAAATCGCTAGACCTTTTGCAGGTCCGATTGGCCGAGGGCGAGGACGTTTGGACACGGCGTACGTCGGCTGCTTTCGGGTCGGGCGGGGCGCGGTCCGGGGGCGGTGCAAAATTCGTTAAGCCATGATCCTGCGGGTTTTCGTCCTTGTGCTGTGCTTGGGCTCTGGCGTGTGGGCAGACACGCCGCTTCGGTCGCTGGATTTGCGCACTGATACGCTTGGGTTCGAAGGCGTGGGGCGTTTGGATATCGCGGGTCTTGGTTTTTGCACTGGCGTTCTTGTCGACAATGACCTTGTCCTGACGGCAGCGCATTGCCTGTATAGCGCGGGCGAACGGATCGACCCTCGCCGGATCACTTTCCGAGCGGGATTGCGTCACGGCGAGGCCGTCGCAGAAAGCCCGGTACGTCAAGCGGTGATCATGGAGGGCTATACCCCCACGGAGGCCGACGGGGCCAGCAGGATCGCGCGTGATCTTGCGCTTTTGCAGTTGAACGACAGTATTCCCCTTGATACCGCCGCGCCGTTTCAGACAAGTGGCGCGCTGGACTATCATGACCAAGTCTCTGTGGTGTCCTATGGGCGCGGGCGGAAGGAAACGCTTTCTCGTCAGGAAAGCTGTCGTATGAATGGGCGAACCGGGCGGGTCTTCGGATTTAGTTGCGAAACGATATTCGGCTCTTCGGGTGCGCCGGTCTTCCGCAAGGTGGGCAGCCAGTTCCGCGTTGTCTCGATCATTTCCGGGGGGCTGTATGAAACGGACGAGGTCATGTCCTTTGGGATGGAGGTCCACGACGCCCTGAAAACCCTGCGCAAAGATCTGCATGACGGCAGGCGGGTTTTTCCCAAAGAGACCGTTCAGGGCCACCGGGTGCGGGCGGGCGATGACCATGACGTAGGGCGCGCGCGGTTTGTGCGCCCCTAAGGGCTTGAAAGCGCTTTTGGGGGTTCCCAGATGAATACTGCAGGCGCCGGTTTCGGGTCTGCTTATGAAAGGTCCGTCCAGTTGGAGGGCCGCATCTGACATCGCTTGTAGAAGGATGACACAACATGCGTAACGTTGATTTCGAACCCCTGTACCGCGCAACCGTCGGCTTTGACCGTGTTGCGGATCTGATGGACCGGGTTCTGACCAGTTCGGCTGCTCAGCCAAGCTATCCGCCTTATAATATCGAAAAGACCAGCGAGAATTCTTATCGGATTTCCGTGGCTGTTGCCGGGTTCTCTGGGGACGACCTCTCCGTGGACGTTAAGGAAAACACGCTGACGGTCGCTGCGCGTAAAAGCGCCGACACGACCGAGCGCAAATACCTGCACCGTGGCATCGCCACCCGCGCGTTCGAACGTCACTTCCACCTTGCCGACCACGTGCGCGTGACCGGGGCAACCCATGCCGACGGCATGCTGCACATCGACCTTGTCCGCGAAATCCCCGAAGCGCTGAAACCGCGCCGGATTGAGATTGCCCGCGGTGACGAGCTTGACGCCAAGGCGGTGGAAGAAAAGACCATCGACGTCTGAGAAACGCTCCTCCCCTGAGCGAGGCGCGTGGCACTGGCGAGTGCTGCGCGCCTTTTCTCGTTTGATTTCATGCAAATATGATTTGCCTCGCAGCAGTGTCGAGCGCAGACTGTGGGCAAAACCATGGTCGATGACGGGGGGATCATGCGACTTGAGGGAAAGACCGCGATTGTGACCGGGGCGGGGTCCGGCTTTGGAGCCGGGATCGCGCGACGCTTCGCGCAGGAAGGCGCGAAGGTGATGGTTGCGGATATAAACGAAGACGCCGCCCGCATTGTTGCCTCCGAGATCGGCGGGGTTTCTCAAGCGGCGGACGTTGCTGACCGTGCGTCCGTTGAGGCAATGACAGAGGCCGCAAAGGCAGCGTTCGGCACCCCCGATATTCTGGTGAACAACGCCGGTGTAACCCATATGCCCGCGCCGCTTGAAGACGTGGAAGAGGCGGACTTCGACCGCGTATTGGCGGTGAATGCCAAGTCTGTCTATCTGACTGCCCGCACCCTTGTCCCCGCCATGAAGGCCCGCCAGTCCGGCGTGATCCTGAACATCGCTTCGACCGCAGGCGTGTCGCCGCGACCGAACCTGAATTGGTATAATGCATCGAAAGGCTGGATGATTACGGCGACGCGCACAATGGCGGTCGAACTGGCTCCCCACGGTATCCGGGTGAACGCGTTGAATCCCGTAGCCGGGGAAACGCCGTTGCTGAAAAGTTTCATGGGCGAGGACACGCCCGAAATGCGATCGAAATTCCTATCGACCATCCCGTGGGGGCGGTTTTCTACCCCGGAGGATTTGGCCAACGCAGCCTTGTTCCTGTGTTCGGACGAGGCGGACATGATCACAGGCGTCGCTCTCGAAGTTGATGGTGGACGCTGTATCTGACGAGGTTCCATGAGTGAAAAACTGGCCCCCGGCCCCCGAAACCTGATCACCGATGTCCCCGGCCTGCGGGTCGGCAATGCCGAGGATCACGCGGCGAAGACCGGCGCGACCGTGTTGATCGGCGAAGCGCCCTTCACTGCCGGTGTGCATGTGATGGGTGGCGCGCCGGGGACACGGGAGACCGACCTGTTGGCACCGGACAAGACCGTACAAGAGGTGGATGCGCTGGTGTTATCCGGCGGGTCCGCCTTTGGGCTGGATGCTGCGTCAGGCGTGGCCGAGAAGCTGCGCGCGCAAGGGCGGGGCTTTGCGGTGGGCGACCAAAGGGTTCCAATTGTCCCGTCCGCAATCCTGTTCGACCTGCTGAACGGTGGGGATAAAGCGTGGGACCGGAATCCCTATGCCTTGCTGGGGCAAAAGGCCCTTGCCGAGGCGGATAGCAGTTTTGCGCTTGGCACCGCCGGTGCCGGAGCCGGGGCAATGACGGCGGACTTGAAGGGTGGGCTTGGCTCGGCGTCCGTTGTCCTGCCATCCGGCGTGACCGTTGGGGCTTTGGTCGCCGTGAACGCGCTTGGATCGGTCCTGATGGGCGAAGGGCCAGAGTTTCTGTCCGCACCTTGGGAGATGGGCGATGAATTCGGAGGGCTTGGCTTGGGCCAGCCGGATCCGACAGCCATGCCGCGTGTCAAAGGGTTCAAGGAGCAGAATACGACAATAGCTATTGTGGCAACCGACGCCACTCTGAGCAAGGCGCAGGCCTCCCGTATGGCTGTTGCCGCCCATGACGGGATGGCCCGTGCGATCCAGCCCAGCCACACACCGATGGACGGAGACTTGATTTTCAGCGCCGCGACCGGGGCGAAACCCCTGACCGATCCGGTGGCCGAAACCTTGCTGATTGGCCATGCCGCCGCGCTCTGCCTGGCACGCGCCATCGCGCGGGGGGTTTATGCCGCCCATGCCGAACACGGCGATACGGTCATGACTTGGGCGTCACGTTTCGGGCGGAGCTAGGTCTGAACTAGCTGCTGACGGACCACTTTGCCCAGACGGGCGATGCCGTCCTTGATCGTGTCTTCGTCGGCATTCGAGAAATTCAATCGGATCGTGTTAGCCCCGCTGCCATCGGCATAGAATGCGCTGCCCGGAACGAACGCGACGCGCTGCTCCTCCACCGCGGTCTTTAGAAGCTCTGATCCACTCATGCCCTTGGGCAGCGTTGCCCAGATGAACATCCCTCCCTCGGGGCGGGTCCATTCGACCCCCGCCGGCATATGTTCGTCCAGCGCCGCGAGCATCGCGTCTCGCCGCTCGGCGTAGACGGATTTGATATGGGCAACGTGGGGCAGAAAATGCCGCCTCGCCACTTTTTCGATTGCCATCTGGTTCAGGGTTGGGCTGTGCAGGTCGCCTGCCTGCTTTTCCAGAACCACCTGCCGGATCACGGGAGAGGCCGCGCAGATCCAGCCCACTCGCAGCCCCGGCGAAAGGGTTTTGGAGAAGCTTCCGCAATAGATTGTGCGACAGGCTTCAATGTCGCCTTTCTCTGCGACCTCTAGCGCGAGGATCGGCGGCAGAGCTTCGCCATCGAAGCGCAAAGCCTGATACGCGGCGTCTTCGATGATGGCGCAACCAAGCTCATCTGCCAGTGCCAACACTTGTTGTCTCTCGTCACGGGTCAGCGTGACGCCGGTCGGGTTGCAGAAATCGACCGAGAGGTAGGCCATCTTGACCCGCCCTCCGGCTGCGGTGGCCCGCTCCAAATAATCTGTGGCAGAGCGGTTGGTGCCGGGGTCCAACCGGTCATAGCGGGGCTCGTATGCATTGAACGCTCCAAGGGCACCCAAATAGGTCGGCCAGCCGACCAACGCGGTATCGTTGGGCGACAGGAACAACTTGCCGAGCAGATCGAGTGCCTGTTGCGAGCCGGAGGTGATCAGGATGTTGTCCGTTGTGCAGGGGACGCCTAACACGGTCATTTGCTCTGCCAGCCACTGGCGCAGCGGTGCGTAGCCCTCGGTTGAGGAATACTGAAGCGCTTGCGGTTCGGTCAGGGCTTCGGCAGTGGCCTCGCGGAACGCCTCCATCGGAAACAAAGCCGGATCGGGGATGCCGCCCGCAAAGGAAATGATGTCTGGCTGTGCCACCAGCTGCAGCATTTCGCGAATTTCCGAAGCCTTCATCCGGCTGGACCGGGTGGCATAGATATCTGAAAGCGACATAGCTCCTCCGCAAGTTTCGCGCAAAGTCGTCGGATTCTTAGTTTAAGTCAATTATACTGACGTAAATTTATACTTCGAGCTACCAGTGTGATCGTTTGGTTTCCGTATCCGGTACAATCCGTGCGCTAGGTTTCGCCGACACCTGTTGGAACGCGCGGCCCTCCGCCGAAAGTGGCAAAGATAACTGGCAAATGTGGAATTCATACTCCCGACGCAGTTTTCTGAAATCAGGGCAACCACAGGAACTGAAATGGAACATCCCGGGCCTCGTAAAAAGGAGAAGCAATACGTGAAACGCCGGTGCCACCGTTGCAGCGGGACCGGGCGCGCGCCTTGTGAAATCTGCGGCGGTTCGGGACGGATCGTTACTGGTCGAGACAGGCTTGGAAAGCCAGAATTTGACCGTTGCCGTGGCTGTTTCGGCAGCCGATCCCGTCGCTGTACGATTTGCAATGGCGAAGGGTTTGCCTGACGTCCCAGTGGGTATCTCATTCGCCGTCTAGGGGTTCATCGCCCGATCTGTCGAGTGCGTTCGCCTCATTTAAGAGCTGAACCACCTCCTCGTCCGATGTTTGGCCGAAATTGGAAAAATGGGACCCAACTGACCAGAACGGCACTGGGCTTGTCAGGCATACGACATGATCGACCTCGTTCTGGAGCTCTTCGAGCACGTCTTTAGGGGCGACCGGTACGGCGAGTACAAGCTGTGCGGGGTTCCGCTTGCCGAGCGCTTTGAGCGACACCCGCATGGTAGCACCTGTCGCAATTCCATCATCCACCACGATGGCCGTACGACCTTGGATGGGGAGCGGGGACCGGCCTTGCAGGTACACGCCTCGGCGCCGCCTGATTTCCTCGAGCTGAACTTCAGCCAGTGCGTCGATATCATCACGCGACAAACCAACGGCTCGGGCCACGTGGTCGTTGACAACGATCTGAGGATCGTCGCCGTTCACGATCGCTGCGGCCGCCAGTTCCGGTTGCGACGGTACGCCGATCTTCCGAACCATCACAAGATCCATCGGGGCCCGCAGCCTTCGAGCCACTTCGATCGCGACCGGTGCCCCTCCCCGCGGCAGGGCAAGGATTACCGGATCCTCGTAGGCGTGTTCTGCAAGCACATCCGCAAGCGCCTTTCCTGCGTCTGTTCGGTCTCGAAATCGTGTCATACCTCCTCCTGCGACAAAGGTGGCCTGCCGGATACGCTCCAATCATCTGTCCGAAACCGCAATTTGTCCTTGAGCTTGGTCAAAGGAAGGTGGTGCTGGCTATAAACAGACCGTCAATCTTCGCGCATGCGAAATTATTTCACATACCGCCAAGGATTGACCAGCGGCCCGCGTCAAACCCAATGTGATGCGTATGACAGTGACGGACGAGGCATTGGCGACAGCGGCCGGAAGTGGTGATAGGGGGGCGTTTTCCTCCCTCTTGTCGCGCCATTATGACCGGTTGTTTGCCTTTGCAATACGATTGACCGGAGACAGGGCTGAGGCCGAGGACCTAACACAGGATATCTGCCTCGCGCTACCCGCCAAACTGCGCAGCTTCCGGGCCGAAGCGCGATTCACCACATGGCTTTACCGCGTCGCGGTGAATGCGGCGCATGACCGCCGCCGCAGGGCTGCGACACACTCCAAGGCGGCCGGGGGCTGGGGCGATTGGGAGACAAACCGTCAAGCCGCCAATCGGGAAGAGGCCGAAAGCAGGGACTGGTTGGTTCAGGCGATGCGTGCGCTTCCCGAAGATCTGCGCGACACCTTGGCCCTGACACTTGGCGAGGGGCTAAGCCAGAAAGACACCGCCATCGTGCTGGGCCTGTCCGAGGGGACAATCGCCTGGCGCATTTCCGACGCCAAACGTCGCCTGAAGGCGATCCATGCACAGGAGGAGCAGCTATGAGTGACGAATTCGACCGCCTGCGCGCCGCCTTGCAGGATGCTCCAGCTCCAGAGCCGGACAAGAAAGACGCACATCTGCGCGCCGCATTGGAAAATTTCGACGCGCTCCAAGAAACCGCGACCGAAACCCGTCCCAGTACTGAAGCCCCTAAAGCCGGGGCCGGTTTCTGGAAAGGAGTTTCGAACATGTTGGAGAATTTGACATCCCGCGGCGCTTTGGCCGCCACATCCGGGCTGGTCGTAGCAGGGTTGGCGCTATTCGTCATCCTGCCAAGCACGCCCGACATCATGACGCCGCCATCGGGCCCGAGCCCGTTGACGCTGGGAGAGAAGAAGGAACTCGCGCCGAAGGTCACAGCCCCGAAAGAGGAGCGTGCCGCCTCGAGTCAGTTGAAGGACGACGTGGTTACGGGGGCGTCTGAAGGGTTTTCATCCGATGCCAATTTGCAGAATGCGCCAGCGGTGATTGCACGGCGGATGGAGGCGGAAGAAGCGACAGTCGAGATGGATCAGGCCCCGGCAATTGCGCCGCTGGCAATGGACAAGGCGGCCCCTTCCGCGCCGATGCTAATGGAACGACAGATGGCCGAGCCGCTGATGACCGCTCCCTCTGGTGGATCTCGCGCGAAAACCATCGCCCCTCCACCCCATCCGGTGCCCCACCCCGAGCGGATCATCCTTCCGCAAGAGGTAAATACCGAGGCGTTTCCAAGTGCCAAGCCCAATCCGCTGAAAGTGACGATCGAAGAGCCGGTGTCGACCTTCTCGATTGACGTGGATACGGCGTCCTATGCGGTTGTGCGCTCGTCCTTGATGGCGGGACAACTGCCGCCTCGAGACGCAGTGCGTATCGAGGAAATGGTGAACTACTTCCCTTACGACTATGCCGCGCCCGACGTTGGCGAGGCTCCTTTCCGGACATCGGTGTCGACCTTCCAAACCCCGTGGAACGACGGCACGCAGCTGGTGCACATCGGCCTGCAAGGGCAACTGCCGAAGGTTGAAGATCGGCCTCCGTTGAACCTTGTGTTCCTGATCGACACCTCTGGGTCGATGCGGGACGCCAACAAATTGCCACTGCTGAAGCAAAGCCTGCGCCTGATGTTGTCAGAGCTGCGTCCCGAGGACCAGGTGGCCATCGTCACCTATGCCGGTAGCGCCGGACAGGTTTTGGCCCCGACACCCGCAGGTGAGCAGGCGACGATTCTAAACGCGCTGAACCGCTTGGAGGCTGGGGGTTCAACCGCCGGACAGGCAGGGCTGCAACAGGCCTATGCCGTGGCTGCGGGCATGTCCGAGGACGGAGAGGTCAGCCGCGTTCTGCTGGCCACAGATGGGGACTTCAACGTCGGGCTGTCTGATCCAGAAGCGTTGAAAGACTTCATCGCCGACAAGCGCGACAGCGGGACATACCTGTCGGTTTTGGGCTTTGGCCGGGGCAATCTGGATGACGTGACGATGCAGGCGCTGGCCCAGAACGGTAACGGGCAGGCTGCCTATATCGACACTTTGTCCGAGGCTCGCAAAGTGCTTGTCGACCAATTGACCGGGGCGCTGTTTCCAATCGCCAATGACGTAAAAATACAGGTCGAGTTCAACCCGGCCACGGTCGCGGAATACCGGCTGATTGGCTATGAGACCCGCGCGCTCAAGCGCGAGGATTTCAACAACGACAAGGTCGATGCCGGAGAGATCGGCGCGGGCCATTCGGTCACGGCGATCTACGAGATAACGCCGATGGGGTCGCCAGCCGTTTTAAATGATCCCTTGCGCTACGGTTCTTTGACCACAGAGGGTCCCGTTGACGAGTTTGGGTTCCTTCGCCTGCGCCATAAGTCGCCGGGTGAATCCGCCAGCCAGTTGATCGAAACTCCGATCAGCACGGTTCAGTCCGAATCCAGCACCGACGCCCGATTTGCTGCGGCGATCGCCGGGTTCGGCCAGCTATTGCGGGGCGAAACCTATCTGGGTGACTGGTCCTATGGCGATGCCATCGCGCTGGCCAATGGTGCGAAAGGAGAGGATCCCTACGGCTATCGCGCCGAGGCGGTGACGCTGATGCGTCTGGCTGATAGCCTTTCGCAGTAAGACCATAGCTGTTTCCCGGCCTGCCGCCGCCCCAACCGGGGCGGCGATTGATTTTCGGGCCGTGAGTTTCTTCGCGCAGCGTCGGACTGGTAATTCTGCGCCGCGGCGCTATAACCCTCTCACTTGAATTCTGATGCGAGGAGGGCGGGATGAGCGCCACCGCAAAGAACACGGCCCCGATGCCGTCTGACATTCTGGCCCGTAAGGGTGGAGAGCCGTTGGTTTGTCTGACGGCCTATACCACGCCGTTCGCGCAGCTAACCGATCCGCATTGCGACATCGTTTTGGTGGGCGATAGCGTGGGCATGGTGCATCACGGACTGCCTTCGACGCTTGGTGTGACGATGGAAATGATGATCATGCACGGTCAGGCAGTCGCACGCGGGCTGCAACAGGCCATGCTTGTCGTCGACATGCCCTTCGGCTCTTACGAGGAATCACCCGAACAGGCCTATCGCAACGCGGCGCGTATCATGCGCGAAACCGGCGCGGGCGCTGTGAAACTGGAAGGCGGCGTCGAGATGGAAGCAACCATCCGCCACCTGACCAGCCGTTCGATCCCGGTGATGGCGCACATTGGACTGACTCCACAGGCGATCAACACGCTGGGTGGCTACAAAGTGCAAGGTCGTGGTGACGACCGATCCCGGATTCTTGCCGACGCCGAAGCTGTATCGCGCGCCGGAGCCTTCTCAGTTGTGCTGGAAAAAGTACCGGCGAGCCTTGGCGATGAGATCACCGCAGCCATCCCGATCCCAACCATTGGTATTGGCGCCTCTGCTGGCTGTGACGGACAGATTCTGGTGATCGACGATATGCTGGGTCTGTTCACTGCGTTCAAACCAAAATTCGCCAAGCGTTATGCCACCTTGGGTGAAGATGCGGATAAGGCGATCGCTGAATATGCGAAGGAAGTCCGCGCCCGCAGCTTCCCCGCAGCGGAACATGTCTTTGGAGATGACGCTCCGGAGTCAAAGAAATGAAACCGCACTTCCTGCGTAATCTTGCTGAACTTCGTGCGGCTGTTCACGGCTGGAAGGCCGCAGGCGAAACCGTGGGTGTGGTGCCGACCATGGGAGCGCTCCATCAGGGGCACCTCAGTCTTGTGCGCGCCGCGAAAGAGGGTTGTGACCGTGTCATCGTCACGATTTTCGTGAACCCCAAACAGTTCAACAATCCCGAGGACCTCGAGAAGTATCCGCGGACCGAGGAAGACGATGCCGAGAAGTTGGCCCACCTCAAGGTCGATGCGATCTACGTGCCGGATGGCGACGAAATGTATCCCGACGGGTTCTCGACAACCGTTTCTATTGCTGGCGTGACTGAGTTTATGGAAGGCACTCATCGCCCCGGCCATTTCGATGGTGTTGCGACGGTGGTCACCAAGCTGTTCCTGCAGACGCAGGCCGACAAGGCCTATTTCGGCAACAAGGACTATCAGCAGCTTCAGCTTGTCAAACGCCTCGCCCTCGATCTGAACATCCCGATCAAGGTTGTGGGATGCCCGACCATTCGCGAGGAAGACGGGCTGGCGATGTCCTCTCGCAACCTGCTTTTATCGGACCGTGCCAGGATCACGGCACCGGCGTTGAACGAGGCGATGGTGCAGGCCGCCGAACGGATCACGGCGGGAGAAGACGTGGCGACGGTGCTACAAGAGGCTCGCGAGCGGGTTATCGCTGCCGGTTTCATTGATGTGGAATATATCGAGCTGCGGTCCGCCCGTACCCTGCGAACTCTCACAGAGTTGAGCGAGACAGCCCGGTTGCTGGCGGCCGCAAATCTGGCGGGTGTTCGGTTGATCGATAATATCGGGGTCGAACCAGCCTAGTTACACGGCGTCTGAACCATCGTCGTTCCATTTGGCAGGTCTGTTCCAAGGGCGGTCAGTGCGCGGCGCATCTCATCTTCCATGCTCATCTCGATCAGATAGAAATCAACGTGTTCGTGTGACGCTGTCACCCTTGGCACCGTGGTCATGGTCGCTGCCAAGCACCATTCCTGGGGCAACCCGTTGGTCAGCCAGTAGGTGTAGATCATCGCAAAAACGGTCTCGGCGTCACTGGTCAGTTGGCGCAGATCATCCGGTGTCAGCTCTTTTCCGACACGCAGTTTGCGGGCGGTTTCCGACCCCAGACCGAAGAGGTCAAGGACATGGTTCGGGTTGCGATAGGAGGTGTAGCCAAGATCATTAACCGCAACTGGTTGCGGGAAGAACTCTGTCAGGAAGCGATGCATCTGGTACTGCTGCCCGTAGAGGTTCTTCGTACCCGGGACAGTCACGATATAGATGGCCGCAGAAGAGACCGCCATGGCCGCGAAAAGAAGCAGGCCCGCGGCTCTGACGAAGGTGCCCCCTCGTAACAAGGCATCAGACCAGGCCGCGACACAGGCGGCAAGCACAGCTGCGTTCAGGTAAATCTCATAGCGACCGAACCAGCCATAACGGCCTGCCATCAAATGCCCCAGAACCGCGAGGATGACCGCCACGGTTGCGGGCCAATGTTTGCGGCGGTTCCCTCCGATCGCAAGTGAAGCCACGAGGGTGATGGCGCCGAGGAGAAGAAGGATGGCGGCGGGGTTGCTGAGCGCTGTCTCCAGCCGGGCAACCACCTGCTGAAGGATGCTGGAGAAGCTGCCAGAGGTTGCCGCCTCGGACACGGTCGATTTGGTTAGGACAGAGCTGGGCAGAGGAGGCAGCCCAAGCCGAGTCATCGTGGCGACGTAAACCGCCAACACAGCGGCCACGATTCCCCCCGATACCAAGGCCGGTCTCCAGCGTCGAAGTATCAGCAAAACCAGAAAAGCGGCGCCGAACAGCGCCAGCCCTTCAAACCGCATAAGTGGGGCCAGAACCATTCCCAGTGGAAGATACCAGCGCACCCGCCCGTCTTCGCCAAGGCGCAGCAGACCCAAAACCACCAGCACCGTCGCAAGAATATGCAGCGGGTGCTCCATCCCGGTGAAGGGCAGGGCGACCATGTTCGCCACGAACAGAACAACCGGAATGGCGATAACGGCAAATCTGGCCGCGGTACGGTTGCCCGGCGGTACGCTGTATTGCCAGATCATGCCGCTTAGGATCCAGCACACGATCAGCATTGGCAGGACGTTCAGGGCAAGCGGCCCCCAAGTTCCCAAGCCCAAAAGGGTCGTTCCGGCCAGCAAGAAGGGATACAGAATCGAGGACGACGGCGAGGCGTATTCACCGGTGTTGACCCCATAGCCACCTTCCAGAATGGTTTCGGCGACGGCGAGATGGATATAGGGATCGTCAAGCGCGTAGATCAGAATGCCATCGGTCAGGGATAGGCTCTGATACAGCGTCAAACCGATCCAAAGTGCCAGCAAAACGCAGGCCCCGATCTGATACAGGCGATTGGGCGGAGAAGTCATGTGGTTCAATCTGCCGGCATTAGTAACTCGGTCAAAGTCAGCGCCATGACCTTGGCGCTGTCAACCATATCCTGAATACCGACCCATTCGTCCGGCTGGTGGGCGAGGTCCAGTATCCCCGGCCCATAGGCGATGCAGTTCTTCAGCTTGCCGATCCGGTCGATATGTTTTTGGTCATATGTGCCCGGAGAGACCACGTATCCGGGGCTGCGATCCAGCACCTTCTCGATGGCACGGGTGACACTTTGCACAATTGGTGAATCCTGATCTGTCATGGTCGGCTGAACCTCGAACAGATCACGGATTTCATAGTCGAAATCCGGGCGGGTTTCACGGACCCGCTCCATCAGCGCCTTGATCTCGGATTTCACCTCGGCGATGTCCTCTTCGATCAGGAACCGGCGGTCGATAGTGATACGACAACGGTCTGGCACACAGGCCGCTGGAAGGCCGGTGTAGTCGGCCTCTTGTTCGGGTTCTCCGCCATGAATCGCGTTGATGTTCATCGTCGCGTGTCGCGCCCCATCGGGGACGACCGGAGCTTCGGTCCGGCGGCTCGCAAGAAGCGGGAATAGCGTCGCCTCCATCTCGGCCAGCACAGCGCCCATGTGGCGGATGGCACAGTCGCCGAGAAAGGGCATTGAGCCATGGGCGATCCGCCCCTTTGTCTCGATTTCGGCCCACCAAACGCCCCGGTGACCAAGGCAAATGCGATCCTTGTTGAGCGGTTCGGGGATGATCACATGCTGCACGCGGTCGGGATTGAAATAGCCCCGTTCCGCCAGATAGGCGACACCACCATAGCCGCCGGATTCCTCGTCCGCCGTGGCGCTTATTTCGATCGCGCCGTTATAATCCGGGCAGGCGGCGATAAAGGCTTCGGCAGCGATGATACTGGCAGCGAGGCCGCCCTTCATGTCGCACGCACCACGACCGTAAACCCGACCATTTCGTATTTCCCCGCCAAAGGGATCGACGGTCCAGCCGTGTCCGACTTCGACCACATCGTGGTGGCTGTTGAAATGCACGCACTCGCCGGATCCGCTGCCTTCGCGACGGGCCACTAGGTTCCAGCGTGGGTGTTTCTCGCTGTCAGCCGGGGCGCCTTTTGCGCGAACCAGTTCGACTACAAAGCCGCGCTTTTCTAAACGAGCCGCGATATAGTCGCAGATTTCACGGTAGTTCTTCCCCGGAGGATTTAACGTCGGAATCCGGATCAGGTCGGCGCAAAGCTCGGCCAGTTCATCACGGCGCCGGTCGATCTCGGCCAACAGGTGGTCTTCGGTTCCCAAGGACATGGCGCAACCCTAGCGAGGTGCCGGGGTGGCGGCAATTACCGAATGCAGGCCTCAAGGGTTGTGGACTCGCCCGGGACTTCCTTTATCAAGAGCAGCGACAAAAGGGGTTTCGCGGTCATGGTTTATGTAAAATGGGTTTTTCGGGTTCTGGTGGCGCTGCTGGTCTTCGGGCTTCTGCATTATACCTTGCCGCAGCGGGATATCGTCCGGGTGGTCAACACCTATGAAGAGCGTCAGGACCTTGCTGGCTGGACCACGCTGTTCTGGTCCTCTCCCGACAGTAAAACGGCGGCTCTGACCAACCGGGATGTCCTGTTCATCCAGACCATCAAGGCCAATGGCAAACCGATGGTCTATCGCAACGAAGACACGGGCTGGGGTTGGCCTCCCTATTTCAAATTCGACACCGCCACGCTGCAGACTGAGGCGGCAGACGCGATTTCCAACAAGGACGCGCCTGAATGGTATGCAATCACCCACTACGGCTGGCGCAACGAATTCCTGTCGATCTTTCCGAATGCCACAGCGGTCAAGCCGGTGGCCGCGCCCGACGCCCAGTTGATCCCATGGACGAACATCGTGATCCTGTCGGTCCTCCTGGTCATTGCCCTTCTTATCTGGCGGGCCTGGCGTCGGTTCCGGGAACGCGCCATTGATCCGCTGATCGAGGATGCAGAGGACGCATGGGACGCCGTCGATGCAAATGTCGATGAAGCCCGCGGTCGCGCGCGACGCTGGTGGGACAGGTTGCGCGGGCGTTAAGCTCTGACTTGATCCAAGGCGGGCGCTGCGCCATACCCGGTTCAGGGACAGTAAGACGGATCAGGACATGCGCGACACCGTTGCCGAATTTCTCAGTCGCCCGAAGGTGCGACACTTCATACTTGGCGTGATCATGTTTAACGCCGTGATCCTTGGGCTTGAAACCTCGGGTCGCGTCACCGCCCGGTTCGGCGGATTGATCGAGACGCTGGACACGCTTTGCCTGACGGTTTTCGTGATCGAGATCGCTGCCAAACTTTTTGCCCACCGTCTGAGCTTTTTCCGGGACGGCTGGAACAATTTCGATTTTGTCATTGTCGGCATCGCGCTTGTACCTGCGGCCGAGGCAATCTCTGTTCTTCGTGCCATGCGCATCCTGCGTGTTCTGCGTGTCGTCTCCAACGCGCCGAGCCTGCGCAGGGTGGTCGAAGGCTTTGTCCGCGCGCTGCCGGGGATGGGATCGGTCTTCCTTTTGATGGCAATCATCTTCTATATCGGTTCCGTCATGGCCACGAAGCTGTTTGGAGAAACCTTCCCCGACTGGTTCGGCACCCTTGGTCTGTCAGCCTATTCCCTGTTCCAGATCATGACGTTGGAAAGCTGGTCGATGGGAATTGTACGGCCCGTGATGGAAGTGCAACCCTATGCCTGGGCCTTCTTCGTGCCCTTCATCATGGTTACGACCTTCGCGGTGGTGAACCTTTTGGTCGGCCTCATTGTGAACTCTATGCAGGACGCGCACGAAGAAGAGGCGAAGGATGAAGAGCTGGATTACCGCGGCGAAGTGCTGAACCGGCTCACAGCGATCGAGGCGAAACTGTCCGAGAAATCCTGATCTCAACGCCATTGGCGTCCGTGGAAGGAGTATTTTTGTGGAGAAGAAGAGAGCTTCTCTTAGGTGGAAATACTACCGCAAGAGGCGTTAAGCCTCAGGCGCGTTTGACGTCGATCTGTGCCACGCCGAGCGCGTCCAGAACTTTCGCCTCGATATCGTCGGCCTGTAGTTTGGCGACCTCGTACATCTGCTCGGGCGAAGCCTGATCGATGAATGTGTCGGGCAGGACCATAGAACGGAATTTCAGACCCGTATCAAAGACACCTTCCTCGGCCAGAAGCTGGACAACATGGCTTCCGAAGCCGCCCACGGCGCCTTCTTCTATGGTGATCAGCGCCTCATGGTTTGCAGCCAGATCAAGGATCAGGTCGCGGTCCAGAGGTTTAGCGAAGCGGGCATCGGCAATTGTTGGATTGATGCCGCGTGCAGACAGAGCCTCGGCGGCTTTCTCGGTTTCGGCCAGACGGGTGCCGAAGGACAGCAACGCAACACGCGCACCTTCACGGATGATGCGGCCCTTGCCGATTTCGAGGATTTCGCCGGTCTCGGGCATCTCCAC
>CAYFXM010000021.1:17349-21597 GCA_964346965.1 uncultured Actibacterium sp.
CACGTCTGAACTCCGCAGACGAAGCCGGTCCCGACCGCGTGACCCTTCAGAAGTGCGGACATTGGCGGTTGCGTGCGCGTGGTCTCTGGGGCCGCGGGTGTTCTGTCATTCGCCCGACACGCATTCTCATGCGGCTCACGAAACGTTTCGCCGGTCTCGGGCATCTCCACGCCGACACCTTCGCCGCGCGGATATCGGAAGGCGATTGGGCCATCGTTATAGGCCGCGGCGGTGGCGACCATGTGTTTCAGTTCCGCCTCGTCCGCGGCGGCCATCACGACTATGCCCGGCAGATTGGCCAGATAGGCGATGTCAAAGGTGCCCGCGTGGGTGGCACCGTCGGCACCCACCAGACCTGCTCGGTCGATGGCGAAACGCACGGGCAATCGCTGGATGGCAACATCGTGGACGACTTGGTCATAGCCGCGTTGCAAAAAGGTCGAATACATCGCGCAGAAGGGTTTCAGCCCTCCAGCGGCAAGACCGGCGCTAAAGGTCACGCCATGCTGCTCGGCAATGCCCACGTCGAAACAACGGCTTGGGTAACGTTCGGCAAAAAGGCTCAGGCCCGTTCCGTCCGGCATGGCGGCGGTCACGGCGACGATCTTGTCGTCTTTGGCTGCCAGATCGACCAGCGCGTTGCCGAAGACATTGGTGTAAGAAGGCGCGTTTGAGGGCGCTTTCTTCTGCTTCCCGGTGACCACGTCAAACTTGGCTGTCGCATGGCCCTTGTCGTCACGGTTTTCGGCGGGAGCGTATCCCTTGCCTTTCTTGGTGATCGCGTGGATCAGGATCGGTCCGGTGGCGCGCGATTTGACAGTGCGCAACACACCCAGCAACTGTTCCATATCGTGCCCGTCGATGGGGCCGAGATAGGAGAAGCCCAGTTCCTCGAACAAGGTTCCGCCAACGGTCATATGCTTCAGCATGTCTTTCGCCCGACGCGCCCCTTCTTGGAAGGGCGGGGGCAGCAGGCTGACGGCGCCTTTGGCGGCGGCTTTCAGTTCCTGGAACGGAGCGCCCGCGTAGAGGCGCGACAGATAGGACGACAGCGCGCCGACCGGCGGGGCAATGGACATGTCGTTGTCGTTCAGGATGACGATCATCCGCTTGTCCAGATGGCCCGCGTTGTTCATCGCCTCGAAGGCCATGCCCGCGGACATCGACCCGTCGCCGATCACAGCGATCGCATCGCCAATTCCGTATTCCGGCGCACCGCCCAGATCGCGCGCCACGGCAAAGCCAAGCGCGGCTGAAATCGAAGTCGAGCTATGCGCCGCACCGAACGGGTCATAGGGGCTTTCGCTGCGTTTGGTGAAGCCCGACAGCCCGTCCTTCATCCGCAGGGTGCGGATGCGGTCCCGGCGGCCAGTCAGAATCTTATGCGGATAGCACTGGTGCGAGACGTCCCAGATCAGGCGGTCTTTCGGCGTGTCGAAGACCGCGTGCAACGCAACCGTCAACTCAACAACACCCAGACCCGCGCCCAAATGACCACCGGTCTCCGACACGGCGGATACGGTCTCTGCCCGCAGCTCATCGGCGACCTGCTGCAGCTCGGCATCCGAGAACTGCTTCAGGTCCGCGGGGATGTTGACGCGGTCCAGCAGGGGGGTATGGGGTCGATCACTCATGGCTGCCTTTCAGGGGCCAATATTACATCTCGCGCGAGATAACGAAACGGGCGCATTGGCGCAAGGTTTCTGCTTCGTCACCGTAAGGGTCCAGCGCGGCTTCTGCTTCGTCTATCAGGGATTTGGCCCGCGCCTTCGCGCCCTCCAGTCCTAGAAGCGACACAAAGGTGGCCTTGCCCGCATCGGCGTCCTTGCCCACGGCTTTACCAACCTTATCCGGATCGCCTTCGATATCGAGAACATCGTCCCAGATTTGGAAGGCAAGGCCAAGGTCGCGGGCGTAGGTGGAGAGCGGGGCCGTATCGGCCTGCGCGAGCACCGCGCCAGCGGTCGCGGACCACTCGATCAGGGCACCAGTTTTGCCAGCCTGCAATGCTGTGATCTGCTCGAGCGTTAGCGGTTCTCGGGCGGTTTCGGCGGCGATGTCCAGCGCTTGCCCAAGTACCATGCCTTTGATGCCCGCCGCGCGCGCCATTCCGGCGACCAGAGCAATGCGTACCTCCGGGTCGGGGTGGCAGGCTGGATCGGACAACAGATCAAAAGTCAGGGTTTGCAAGGAATCGCCCGCCAGAACGGCTGTCGCGTCATCCCATTTGACATGGACCGTCGGCTGCCCTCGGCGCAGGTTGTCATCGTCCATACACGGCAGGTCGTCATGGATTAGCGAATAGGCATGCAGTGCTTCGACGGCAGCAGCGGCGTTCAACGCATCCTCGATCCCGTGTAGCCGTGCGGATTCCACCACCAGAAATGCCCGCAGGCGCTTGCCGCCGCGAACAGCATAGCGCATCGCATGGGTCACCGGCTGGTCGGCGTCGGCGGCCAAGGCCTCTTGCAGCCGGGTCTCGACAAGCCCCGCGACTTCTTTCAGGCGTTCGGGAAACATTTACATGCCTTCGACCGGAGTGGTGCCGGTGGGCTTGCCATCCTTATCCAGGGTAATAGCTGCGACTTTTTCCTCGGCCTCTTTCAGCTTGGTCTCGCAATGGGCCTTCAGCGCCGCGCCACGTTCATACAGGGTGATCGACTGGTCCAGCGGTACGTCGCCACGCTCCAGCTGGCCCACGACGCGCTCCAGCTCGGTCATGGCTTGCTCGAATGTCATCTCGGCAACGGGGGTGTCGCTCATGCGCCTTGCTCCATCAAAACTTTCACATGCGCCGCCACGCTGGAGGCGAGCGCATCAAGATCATATCCGCCCTCCAGAGTCGAGACCACCCGACCTTCGGCGTGACGATCTGCCAAAGCGCAGATTTCTCGGGTGATCCAGGCAAAGTCTTCCCTGTCCCAACGCAGGTTGGCCAGCGGATCGGCGATATGGGCGTCAAACCCGGCCGAGACCAATACCAGTTCCGGTGCAAATGAGTTCATCCGGGGGCGGATGTGATCGGCCCACGCCGCCCGCAGCGCTTCGCCCCCCGTCATCGGGGCAAGAGGCACGTTGACGATATTGTCGTGAGCACCGCGCTCATGGGCCGCTCCGGTGCCGGGGTAGAGCGGCATCTGGTGAGTCGATGCAAACAACACGCGCGCTTCGTCCCACATCAGGTCCTGCGTGCCGTTGCCGTGGTGCACGTCGAAATCAATGATCGCCACCTTGTTCAGCCCGTGGTGATCCAGCGCATGTTTCGCGGCGATCGAGACATTACCGAAAAGACAGAACCCCATCGCTGTTTCGGTCTCAGCGTGATGTCCCGGCGGGCGAACGGCGCAGAAGGCGTTCTGGACCTCACCGCCCAGCACCATATCAACGGCGGTGATGTTGGCCCCGACGCCGCGTCGTGCTGCAACCAGAGAGCCGGGGGCCATATGGGTGTCGCCATCCAGCATCGTGTGACCTTGCACCGGCACCGCGTTGCGAATTCGGGTCAGATAGGTCTCGGGATGGCAGCGCAGAATGTCGGCATCGTCGCATAAGGGGGCATCGATCCGGCGCAGCGTGTCGAACTCCGGCGCATTCAGGCGTTCGAGGATCGCCTCTAACCGTTCAACCCGTTCGGGGTGGCCGAAGGGCGTGACGTGATCCAGGCAATCGGGATGGGTAAAAAGCGCAGTAGTCATGGGGTAACGCTAATGTGGGGGCAGATCGCGGGCAACAGGCTTGGCGTCGCAATGAGACGGGATCAATCCGGTGCCAGCATATAGCCAGCCCCACGTACCGTTTGTAGATAACGCGGTTGCTTCGGGTTGTCCTCGATCTTGCGGCGCAGCCGGGTGATCTGCACGTCCACGGCGCGTTCCTGCGCTTGCCCCTTGTCGCGGCCGAGCTCTTCGACCAGCTCCGCGCGGCTGACCGGTTCGCCCGCACTGGCCGAAAAGATCTTCATCAGTTCTGCCTCGGTCGCGGTTAGGCGGATGAGTTCTTCGCCGCGCCACAGCTCACCGCGCCCGAGATCGTAGCGAACAGACCCCAGATGCAGAAGTTTGGGAAGCCCGGCGTCGGGCTTCTCCTGCGGGACGCGCCGAAGGATGGCATTGATCCTCAGAAGCAGTTCCTTGGGCTCAAACGGCTTCGGCAGATAGTCATCTGCTCCACTTTCCAGGCCCGCGATCCGGTCGGCGGTATCGCCCTTGGCTGTCAGCAGCAAGATCGGCGTCTGCATGGTTTCGCGCA
>CAYFXM010000022.1:0-20930 GCA_964346965.1 uncultured Actibacterium sp.
TTTCTAACTGAAAACGAACATGATTGGGTTGAAGATCCTTCGAACGAGGACCGCCGATTTGACAGGATCAAGGCGCGCGACGCGTTGCACCAGCTGGAACCACTCGGAATTTCGGCCAGATCATTGGCGGCGGTCGCAACGAATATGGCCAGCGCTCGGCAGGCTCTTGAATCGCAGAGCCTGTCCGTGGCCCGACGAGTTTGTCAGGTTGACCGGGGCGATGTGGTTTTCGACCAAAAAGCCTTGGCTCAGGAACCTCCCGAGATCGTGCGCAGATTGTTGCAACACGCGTTGATGTGGGTTTCCAGTGCGGACTATCCCCCACGCTCTGCAAAACTCGGTGACCTCGTGAATGCTGTACTGTCGGGCAAACAGGCAACTCTGTACGGATGCATCGCTTTGCCTCAGCCTGATGGGGTCAGGATTTGTCGCGAGTATAATGCGGTTAAGGATACGGTTGCCGCACCAAGCCAGCTGTGGGATGGCCGTTGGAAACTTGTTGGGTCAGAGGACGACGTGGAAATTCGCGCTCTTGGTGGAGAGGGGCTTTTGCAATGCCCCAATTGGCGTGAGTCCGGGATGCCCAGAGCCTCTTTGCTGGCAAAACCGGCGGTATGGCGGGAGGATACGCTGGTTGCGGCGCCACATGCCGGAATCGCCAATGGATGGCGCGTTTTATTGGCGCAGGGGGATGACAGCCCCTTTTCCTTGCTTATATCGCATTGAACCTCGGGCAGGTTTCTCTATTTTAAGGTAAGGCCGTCTTTGAACGGCCTGTCTCAATTCTAAGGAGTCCACAGTGGGCAACGCGCGAAATATCGCATTCTGGGTCGTTCTGTTTGTTCTGATCCTGGCTCTGTTCAATGTCTTCAGCGGCAATCCGTCGACCATGTCGGCGCGCGAGATCACCTATTCGGAACTGGTAGAGCGGGTCGAGGCCGGTGATGTGGCCGCCGTTACGCTTGACGGCGAACGGGCAATGGTCGTCGGAACGGACAACTCGACCGCAACCGCGATCGTTCCGCGAGAGGTCGACCTGACCGAACGCCTTCTTGAAAAAGGTGTGCAGGTGAAGGCCGAGCCGCAGGAACAAAATGGGCTTCTGGCCTATCTGGGTACTTTGCTGCCCTTCATCATCCTGATTGGTATCTGGATCTTCCTGATGAACCGCATGCAGGGCGGAGGCCGTGGCGGCGCGATGGGCTTTGGCAAGTCGCGCGCGAAACTTCTGACCGAAAAGCATGGCCGAGTGACCTTTGATGACGTCGCCGGCATCGACGAAGCCAAGGAAGAGCTGGAAGAGATCGTCGAATTCCTGCGTAACCCGCAGAAGTTCAGCCGTCTTGGCGGCAAGATTCCTAAGGGCGCACTTCTGGTGGGGCCTCCGGGTACGGGTAAGACGCTTCTGGCTCGCGCGATCGCGGGTGAGGCGGGCGTGCCCTTCTTTACCATTTCGGGCTCTGACTTTGTCGAGATGTTCGTGGGCGTAGGTGCCTCCCGTGTCCGCGACATGTTCGAACAGGCCAAAAAGAACGCCCCCTGTATCGTCTTCATCGACGAGATCGACGCCGTGGGCCGCTCGCGTGGCGCTGGCTATGGCGGTGGTAACGACGAACGCGAACAGACGTTGAACCAGCTGCTGGTTGAAATGGACGGCTTTGAAGCCAACGAAGGTATCATCATCGTTGCGGCCACCAACCGCCCCGACGTTCTGGATCCCGCGCTGCTGCGCCCAGGTCGTTTCGACCGTCAGGTCCAGGTGCCGAACCCCGATATCAAAGGTCGCGAGAAAATTTTGGGCGTGCATGCCCGCAAGGTGCCTCTGGGACCTGACGTCGATCTGCGCATCATCGCGCGTGGTACTCCGGGCTTCTCGGGTGCTGATCTGGCGAACCTCGTGAACGAATCCGCGCTGATGGCCGCCCGTGTTGGGCGTCGCTACGTCACGATGGAAGATTTCGAGAATGCCAAGGACAAGGTCATGATGGGCAGCGAACGCCGCTCTATGGTTATGACCGAGGACGAGAAGAAGCTGACCGCCTATCACGAAGCAGGCCATGCGATTGTCGGCCTGAACGTCCCGCAGCATGACCCGATCCACAAGGCGACGATCATTCCGCGCGGAAGGGCACTTGGTCTTGTCCTGTCGTTGCCCGAACGTGATGAGCTTTCGGTGAGTTTCACGAAGTACAAATCCAAGATCGCTATGGCGATGGGGGGACGTGTGGCTGAAGAGCTGATCTTCGGTCCGGAAAACGTAACCTCTGGTGCCGCCTCGGACATCCAGCAAGTCACGCGGATTGCGCGGGCCATGGTCACGCGATTCGGATTTGACCCCGATCTGGGTTACGTCGATTACGCGAATGAACAACAGTCCTATCTGGGCATGGCGCAGGGTGGATCGAACCACTCTGGCATCACTCAGAAGACCATTGACGACAAGGTGCGCGAACTTGTCGACGAAGGTTACGACACCGCGAAACGCGTCCTAACCGAAAAGGCGGACGATCTGGAACGCCTGGCTCAGGGCCTGCTGGAATACGAGACCCTGACAGGGAACGAGATCACCCGCGTGATCGCCGGTGAACCTCTGCATAAGGGCGACGACGAGGATGACACGCCGGAGGGCGGTGACGCTCCCTCGGTGACGGCCATCCCCAAGACGAAGCCTCGCTCCAAACCCGACGGCGGGATGGAGCCAGAGCCCACAGCGTAACTGACGAACGGCCGGACCTTCCGGCCGTTTTCTTTTTCCCACAGAATTTCGCAATGTTCCCCGCTCATCCCCACGGGTGCGGCTCTTAGGTGCCTTGCCTCTTTGAAACAGCCGGTCTAATCAGCGCTCGAAACCGGTGGAAAGGAGCGCCCCTTGAAGGCCCCCGAAGAGTGTATGGACATGGCTGACCTGCGAAAGCAGATCGACACGTTGGACAAAGAGCTGACTGCGCTGCTGGTGCGGCGCGCGGCCTATATCGACCGGGCGTCGGAACTGAAGCCAGCCGTCGGCCTGCCGGCACGTATTACACCACGGGTGGAAGAGGTCGCGGCCAATGCCCGGCAGAACGCGGAGGACGCGGGTTTTGACCCGGATCTGGCGGAACAAATCTGGCGCATATTGATCGAATGGTCTATCGCTCGGGAAGAGCGGATTCTTGGCCCTTCTGACGAGAGGAATTGATCATGAGCGCAACCATCATTGACGGCAAAGCATTTGCCGCCAAGGTCCGCGAAAAAGTCGCCACCCATGTGGCGCGCCTGAAAGAAGTTAACGATATTACTCCCGGTTTAGCCGTTGTTCTGGTGGGCGAAGACCCGGCCAGTCAGGTCTATGTTCGGAACAAGGGAAAGCAGACCGTCGAAGTCGGTATGAACAGCTTCGAACACAAGCTGGAGGCGGACACCTCGGAAGAGGATTTGCTGGCGCTTATTGACAGGTTGAACAGCGACCCCTCCGTCCATGGTATTCTGGTCCAGCTGCCATTGCCCGATCACCTGAACGAAGATTTGGTGATCAACGCGATTGATCCGGCTAAAGACGTTGATGGTTTTCATATCTCGAACGTGGGCCTTCTGGGAACAGGTCAGAAGTCGATGGTGCCCTGTACTCCACTTGGCTGCCTGATGATGCTGCGCGACCACCACGGGTCGCTATCAGGGCTAAACGCGGTTGTTGTCGGACGGTCGAACATCGTCGGCAAACCAATGGCGAACCTGCTGCTGCGTGACAGCTGCACCGTGACCATTGCGCATTCCCGCACCAAGGACATCGAGGCTCTGTGTCGGCAGGCGGACATTCTTGTTGCCGCCGTTGGTCGGCCTGAGATGATCACTGGCGACTGGGTCAAACCGGGTTCCACTGTGATTGACGTGGGGATCAACCGTATTCCCGCGCCCGAGAAGGGCGAAGGTAAGACGCGTCTGGTCGGAGACTGCGAATACGCAAGCTGTGCGGATGTCGCCGGTGCGATTACCCCGGTTCCGGGCGGTGTCGGCCCAATGACCATTGCTTGTCTGTTGGCCAATACCGTGACGGCCTGTTGCCGCGCGAACGGTTTGGCAGAGCCCGAGGGGCTGACCGCCTGATTCCTACCTTGGCATGGGGATGGCGTGTACCGTCTTCCCCGTTACCAACGCCAGCGTCTCCGGCCCCATCAGCGATACCAGCGCAGGATCGGTTGACCTCAACCCGCCGGTGTAGGTGCCATACGCAGGTAGGATGAGCCGCGCCTTGTCCAGTAAGAAGACGGGCTGCGACCGGTTCGCCAGCCGTGCCTTGGGGTGATAATGGCCCGAGATCTCTCCTTCGGCTTTCGGTTCGGCTATGTGGCGAAAGGTGAGCGGACCCAATTTTAACACCGCCAAATGAGTGCCGGCCAGTTCGATTGGGCCGGGATCGTGGTTGCCTTCGATCCAATACCATTGACGACCAGACATCAGACGTATCAGCCAGAGTTTCTCGTCTTCGGGCAAGCGATCGGCGGCTTCCAGATCATCCCAACTGTCGCCGAGGCAGATGATCTTGCGGGCCTCAAGGCGAGAGATATCCTCTTCTAGCCGGGAAAGCGTCTCTCGAACCTCGTAAGGGGGCAGCAGACCCCGGCTCTTGCGGGCGTAGCGGTCGGCCTTGCCAAAATGCAGATCAGATACGCAGAGAAGCCGCTGATCCGGCCACCATAGGGCCCCGGAAGGGCAGGCAAACAGCTCGGCTCCTTGGAAGGTGAATTTATACCCGCTCATATTCTTTTGGTGCGGTGTTGGAGCAACGAAATCAAGCGGTTAATTCAATCCAGCTGCGGACATTAGCGCTTCTGCCTCTTCTTTCATCAATCGTTCTTGACCGGCTCCCTGCACCGGCACGCGACCGATCTCGAGTAGGAGGGGAGCGGCAAGGGGAGAGACCGAGTCGAGAACCCTATGGTCTATGCGGCCCTGCACCCTCGAAAGCAGGTCTTCAATACGCCCGAAATCAACCAGGCCTTTCAATGCTTCTTCTCGTGTGATTTGCATCATCAGGTGGTCGGGGTCGTATTTGAGAAGCGTGTCGTACAGGATGTCAGAGGAAAAGGTGGCCTGCCGTCCGGATTTCCGCTGTCCCGGTGTGTTGCGGTCAATCAACCCGGCGATGACGGCCGAACTACGAAAGGTTCGCTTCATTACGGCATTTCCTGCAAGCCAAGTCTCGAACCCCTCGCGCAACTCGGCATCGGTCAACAGCTGAGCGGGGTCGGTGATCGGGTCAAACCCCCAGATCAGTGTAGCATAGTCGGTCGATACGAAGCCGAGCGGATGCAGGCCGGCCTGTTCCATCCGATGTGTCAGAAGCAGCCCAAGTGTCTGTTGTGCGTTCTTCCCTGCAAATCCGTAAAGGCAGGTGTAGTGGCGGTCCTGCAAAGGGAAAGTTTCGACAAGCAGGCGGTCGCCCCGTGGCATTTGCGAGACGTCGCGTTGTAGCGCCAGCCAATCGGACGTGTGGCTCGGTAGTGCGGGCCAATCGGTTTGGTTCAGCATGTCCAGGATACGGGCGCTAAGCTGGGTTGAGGTTGCGAACTTGGTGCCCGAAAAGACGGCGACACGAGGTGTCTTGTCGGCTCGGCGTGTGACCTCGACCGTCATTTCCCTCAGGCCCTCGTAGCGAACGATCTGCCCGCCAATCAGGAACGTATCGCCATGGGTCAGAGAGGCCGCAAAACCCTCTTCGACCTCTCCCAACGGCTTGCCGCCCCGGCTGTGTTTCAGGCGAACCTTGAGCTTGTCGGTATCAACAATGGTGCCGAGGTTCATTCGGATTTGTGCGGCAGCCCGTGGGTCGCGCAACTTCCAGAAGCCGTCATGTTCGACCAGCCGCTGATAGCGGTCGTATGCTTGCAGCGCGTAGCCCCCAGTGGCCGCAAAATCGAGGCAGGCGTCAAAGGCCGAGCGCGTCAGATCGGCATAGGCGCCAGAGGTCGTGACTTCGGCATAGAGTGATTCAGCGTCAAACGGACCAGCGGCTGCAGTTCCTAGGATATGTTGACACAGCACGTCGCGCGGGCCGGGGCCGCGCGGATCACCATCCAGCGCGTGGGCTTGCGCGGCCTGCAGCGCAGCTTGACACTCGACGACCTCGAACCGGTTTGCGGGGACCAGTACAGCCTTGGAAGGCGCGTTGTAGCGGTGGTTGGCTCTTCCAATACGCTGGACCAACCGTTTGACGTTCTTAGGCGCACCAACCTGTACCACAAGGTCCACGTCTCCCCAGTCGATACCCAGATCGAGCGAGCCCGTGCAGACAATGGCGCGCAATTTGCCCTTGGCCATCGCGGCCTCGACCTTCAGGCGCTGCTCGCGCGCAATCGAGCCATGGTGGATTCCGATGGGAAGGGCATCTTCATTGGCTAGCCACAGGTGATGGAAGAAGATTTCCGCCTGCGCCCGTGTGTTGTGGAAGATCAAGGTAGTCTTGTGCTGGCGGACAAGGTTCAAAATGTCGTGGATGGCATAGCGTCCACCTCCGCCAGCCCAGGGGGGCGTTGCGTCGGTCTCAAGCATCGAGATGTCCGGATCGGGACCGGGATCAGCCTGAAGGATGTCGCAGGGGTCTGGATGTCGCGCCAGATAGCGTGCAATGGCGTGTGGGTCTTCAACCGTGGCTGACAGGCCAACCCGACGCAAGTCCGGGCAGAGCGTTTGAAGACGCGCCATGGATAGCATCAGTTGATCGCCCCGTTTGCTTTCGGCTAGTGCATGGATTTCATCGACGATTACCCGTTGCAGCCCTGCGAAGATGCGGGGGGCGTCTGGGTAGGAGAGCAGCAGGGCAAGGCTCTCGGGCGTCGTGAGCAGGATATGCGGTGGGTCAGCCCGTTGCCTCTGGCGTTGAGAATAGGGCGTGTCGCCGGTGCGGTCTTCGATACGGATGGGTAGGCCGATCTCCTCGACCGGAGCGCGTAGGTTGCGGCGGATATCGGCGGCCAACGCCTTCAGGGGGGAGACGTAAATGGTATGCAGCCCGTTTGGCGGCGCCTCTCCTAGCTCCAAGAGTGTAGGTAGAAACCCGGCCAAGGTTTTGCCCCCGCCCGTGGGTGCAATTAGCAACTGGCAGGGGTTGCCCGAAAGCTCCAGCATCTGAGTTTGATGCGGATGGATGGACCATCCGCGCCGGTCGAACCACGATTGGAATTCGGGGGGCAGGGCGCGCATGATCTAGTCATAGGCGCAATTCACGCGTGGGAAAATGCCCCACGCGGGATTAGTGCGCGATCGCCTCTTCCTTGACGAACATGTTCGCCCAGGCGCGGTCGATCAGCTCGGGGTTCATCTGGTATGGAATGCCTTCAAACTCGCAGATCGAAATCATCTGGTCGATCAGGAAGATCGGCTGATAGTTCGCATAGACATTGTCGATCAACGGATATTTCTCACGCAGCAGATAGATCAGCGTGTCTTCGTGAAGTGGCATGCCGCGTTTGCGGGCGACCAGCGCGAAGATCTTTAGGTAATCTTCCTGACACGGACCGTCGATCTTGATCTTGTAGAAGATACGACGCAGCGCCGCGTTATCGAAAATCTGGTTCGGGTGGAAGTTGGTCGAGAAGACGACCAGCGTGTCGAAGGGAACTTCGAATTTCTCACCCGATTGAAGGGCAAGGATGTCGCGGCTTTCTTCCAGCGGAACAATCCAGCGGTTGACCAGCGACTGCGGCGGTTCGGCCTGGCGGCCAAGGTCGTCGACAATGAAGACACCGCCGGTGGACTTCAACTGCAACGGAGCCTGATAGGTGCGGGCGGTCGGGTTATAGACAAGGTCCAGCATCTCCAGCGATAGTTCACCACCGGTGATCACCGTCGGACGTTCACACAGCACATAACGTGTATCGAACCGGTTTGAGGTCCGGCGCAGCGAGGTCGGGTCATCGACCATTTCCTCGGCGGCACTGTGGACGATCGGGTCATAAACCGTGATGACCTGACCGGCGTATTCGATCGCTCGCGGGATATAGATCTTGTCGCCTAGCGCGTCGCGGATGCCGTTCGAGATCGACGACTTACCGTTGCCCGGCGGGCCGTACATCAGGATCGAGCGACCCGAAGAAACGGCTGGACCAAGGTTCGACAGCAGGTCGTCGGGCAGGATCAAGTGGCCCATGGCGCCGGTCAGTTGGTCACGAGTGATTTGGATGTTACGGATCGATTGGCGTTTGACTTGCTCGGAGTAAATTTCAAGCGGCACCGGCATCGCACCGTAATATTCCGATTGCGACAGCGCATCCAACGCGCGTGCGCGGCCCGCATCGGTCAGTTGGTAGCCCATTTCGCCACCCGAGTTGGCGTGCAGGGTACCAGTTGCTTCGACAAGTTTCTGGCTGCGGGCGAGGTCGACCAACTCTTGCGTTACCGGTACAGGCAGACAAACCGCACGAGCAATTTCAGTCACCTGATCCA
The DNA here is from genome assembly GCA_964346965.1 of uncultured Actibacterium sp. Taxonomy (GTDB): domain Bacteria; phylum Pseudomonadota; class Alphaproteobacteria; order Rhodobacterales; family Rhodobacteraceae; genus Actibacterium_B. The sequence goes on from CAYFXM010000022.1 coordinate 8,422, forward strand.
AGTTCTTCCGAAAGATGGTTTTCAGAAGAATATCCCGCATCATCACGAAGGGGAGTTGCATCTGCTCCAGCGTTTTGGGCGCCGGAGGGGCAATCACGTTGGATGTCTGAACGTTCATGCATAGACCTCGCGCTGCATCTTTGTTTCCATTTTTAGATGCAGGGTGTGGCGAGATTTGGGCGTTAAACTGCCTTTAAGCGAGCTTTGACGCGGCCTTTGCGAGGTAAATCAACAGGGTAGTGATCAAGGCGATGCCCATTGGAAACTTCCGGCTTCCCATGGAAACCCACTCTGAGAAGTTGCGTTTGACGACACCCATGCGGCGAACCATGCGGTGCAGCACAAAGGTGCCCAGCAAACAGGCTGCGAACAGACCAAGCACCCCCAATGCATCCGGCAAGGCCACAAACGGTGCCATGACAGCCGCAAATTTGGCGTCTCCGGCCCCCATTCCCCCGATCATGGTAAAGGTAAACCCGATGGCTAAAGCCACCGCAAAATGGCTCCACCTCCAGGCATATTCCTCGAGCGGAAGGACAATAAAGCCAACCACCGCGAAGACCGCCAGCAACGCGAGAACCGCGTAGTTGGGGATCAACATGTATTTCAGGTCGCTCCACGCGACCCAAAGGCAAATCGGGATGGCCAATGGCAGGAACCAGAGGGCGGCTTCAGGAGTTGTCATGGATCAGAGCGCTACGTTTTTCTCAAGGGATTCAAGAGCCCGGACGGCGGGCTCGAAATATTGCGGATGGACTTCGATCGCTTGTTCCAAAAGGCCCTTCCCGATCTCTACATCACCCTGTTTGATTGCGGCCAATGCCATCGTGTGCAGAAGTTGGGCTTCTTCCACCTGGGTCATGTTAATGACCGGGAGCTGATAGTTGCGTTGCTTGGCCCGCGCCAGAACAAGGTTGTTCTTGGCGGTAAACAGGTTCGGATCATAGGAAAGCGACTCGACGAACAGCTTTTCGGCGCCAGCATGGTCGCCGCGTGTCAGTTTGGAGTAGCCCCAGTTATTCAGTACCGAGGCGGGGCGGGTCGTCATGCTGACAGCGGTGTCATAATAGCTGTCGGCCCGTTTCCAGTCTTGCTTGCTGTCAGCGATCATGGCCTCCAGGCGATAGCGCTTGAACGTTTCGTGTGTCGGCGGAGTTTGGTTCAGTGTCGCCTCTGCGGCTTTCCACTCTCCTGCCCGGATGCTGGCATCTGCCAGTTCGACCAAGTCGGCGCTGGTTGAATCGGGGTGCTCTGTGACCCGGCGCCAAGCGCTCATAGCTTCGACAGGGTGACGACCGCGAACGAGAGAAATGGCAAGACCGCGGCGGAAGTCGATGTTGTCGGGGTCTTTGGCCAGTTCTTTCTTGAAATAGGCGGCGGCTTCATCCGGATTCGCAGCCCGCAACATGATTTGGTTAACGGCTTGTTGGTCGGCGCTGATCACGTCTTGCACTGTGCGGTCAACTTCCTGCTCAGCATTTTTAGTACATGCAGAGACCAGAAGTGTGCTCGCCAGACATAGGGAGATAACCGAAATTTGGCGCATTAATCGCGTCCTTTACTGCTCTTTCCGGTCCGGAGTCGACAAGAGCAGATAGCGTCCCTGACCTCGCCGCACCAAATCATAATCTTCATTGTTGGCGACATCATAGGCAGGATTTTCTGTTATTGCGATAGCCCTGTTCAGGTTTTCGCGGATCTCTGGCGAGATGCCGCCATCTAATGCAAAGGCGGTCCGGAAGAAAATCTTGGCTTCTCCGGGTTCGTTCAGCTCCATCAAAACCACACCAAGGTTGTTGTACGCAGCCGCGAAAGCGCCGTCTGTTTCGACAGCGCGGCGCAGAACATCCTCTGCCTGATACAGTCGACCCAGCTTCAGGTTGGCAGACCCGATCCCTGAAAGCACGTCAATGGTCAGGCCCTGCTCGGAGCCGGCACGGTAATAGGCCTCCAAGGCGAGTTCATATTCGCCTGCCGCCATCAAACGGTGGCCGACGATCAAGCCGTCGACGGCCTCTCTTACGATGGGTGTGCCCGGAGGTGGCGGTGGCCCTTTCCAGTCATTGGAAAGACCGCCTGTATGCTGGCAGGCGGTCAGAAGAAATACAATTGGCACCAGGCCATGAAATCGAAGCGGCATCGGCCCCTAGAAATTTGATTTATTTAGGGTCTCATAGATCGAATGTACCGACGGCCCAATCAAAACGATCAGAAGCGGCGGAACTGTGAACATCATTGTGCCAAGGGTAAGTTTGGTGGGCAAGACATTTGCCTTCTCTTCGGCGCGCATGACGCGTTTGTCGCGCATTTCATCGGCGTAAACCCGCAAGGCGTCCGCGATCGAGGTCCCGAAAGAGGCTGATTGGATAAGAACCGTCACGAAAGAGGATACATCCGCAACTCCACAACGCTCGCCCATGTCCTTGAGGACCTGAACGCGGTCCTTACCGGCCTTCACCTCATGCGCGACAATTTCATATTCGTCTGCCAATGCAGGGTAGCCGGCCCGGGTTTCTTTACTTACGCGGAGGATGGACTGGTCCAGCGACTGTCCTGCCTCGACGCAAACCAGCATCATATCAAGGCTGTCCGGGAAACCATTGATGATTTCTTCTTGTCGGCTCTGAACGCGGCGTTCGATCCAGTATTTTGGCAGGTAGTAGCCAGCAAGACCAGGGACAACGATCGCGATGGCCATGCCACGCGGGCTCATCCCCGCGGAGGAACTAGCGTAAAGCGCATATAACAAGCCCAATCCAAGCCCGCCCAGGCCAAGGGCCAATTGCGCGAAGTGAAACATCTGAACCGCGTTTTTCGTGCGGTAGCCCGCACGCATCAGCTTGAGGCGCGTGGCACCCAGCTCTTCGGCGTCCTTCGGCTCTAGGAAGGTCGCATATTTATCCAGCTTGTTTGACGATTTGTTGCGCAGGCGTTGCTGTTTGTCGTCATCAACAACGACCGACTTTTTAGAGTCCTTCAGCTTATCCAGCGGATCGATGTTCTTCCGCAGGAAGGTGGGGAGCGTCAGAATGATTAGCAGCACTCCAACGCCGCCGAGGGCATAAAGCGGGCCCATTTCACCGAAGCGCTCGACCAGCATGTTGTTCAGGGAGACAAGGTATTCCATGATTCAGCTCTCAGACCTTAATGTTGACCATTGCACGCATGAAGATGACGTTGACGACGAGAAATACGCCCACTGCGATGGCCGCAGGGATGAACGCTGCTGTCTGTTTAACCTCGTCGTAGTAGTCCGGTTTCAACGTGTTGATCATCAGGATCGCAAGGATCGGGAAGCCAGACAGAAACATACCTGACCACTTAGCTTCAGCCGTAATGGCTTTTACACGGCGGAATAGCTTGAATCGGGCGCGGATCACTTTCGACAAGCCTTCCAGGATCTCTGCCAGGTTACCACCAGATTGCTGCTGGATCGTGACCGCGACGGCAAGGAAGCGAAGGTCCTGCATATCGACCCGCTCGGCTAGTTCTTTCAGGCTGTCCGAGATTTCACGGCCATAGGCGGTCTCGTCAGCAATCACACCGAATTCAGACCCTAGCGGATCGGGCACTTCGCGAGCGACGATTGCAACGGCTGAAGCAAATGGATGACCAACTCGCAGGCTGCGCACCATCAGGTCCACTGCATCGGGCAGCTGCTCTTCGATCATCGTCAGGCGTTTTTTTGCTTTGTTGTTGATCCAGACATAGACGCCGCCGACGCCCATCAAAAGTGCAACAAGAATGCGCACAGGCAGGGCCGCGCCGGTGGTCGAACTCAGCATGACGAAGGCAAATGCTGTCAGCAGGACCATAATCAACATCAGCGCCTTGGGAGAAAAAGCGATATTCGCCTTTTGGGCCTTGTCGGCCAGCAGCGAGTACAGGGGGATACCCTTGGCATTCAGGTGTTGCTGCATCTCCTTGCGGAGCTGCTCTAGAACCTGTTCGCGTTGGCCACCCTTTTCCAGCATGTCCATGCGGCGATTCAGGCGGTTGTTCAGACTGATCGACTTGCCAAAAACCGTTAGGTATAGGCCCTCGACCAAGACAAGAACGCCGATGAAAATTGCGCCATAGATGATGGGTTCCATACTCAGTTGCATCGCAATCTACTCCGCGGCAATGGGGTCAAAGATGGACGGCGGCAGGTCATAACCCCATTGCTTGAACCTGTCGGAGTAATGAGAACGTACGCCTGTCGCGTTAAAACGGCCGATGATCTTGCCATCCGGTGCAAGGCCCAGGCGTTCGTAGCGGAACACTTCCTGCATCGAGATCACGTCGCCCTCCATCCCGGTGATTTCGGTCACAGAGACCATGCGGCGCGAGCCGTCCTGAAGGCGGCTTGCCTGCACAATAAGGTTCACAGCCGAGGCGATCTGCGAGCGCACCGCTTTCAGAGGCATTTCGATGCCTGCCATGGCGATCATGTTTTCAAGACGCGAAACGCCATCACGGGCAGAGTTTGCGTGGATCGTGGTCATCGAGCCATCGTGGCCAGTATTCATGGCCTGCAGCATGTCGATAACTTCCTCGCCGCGCGTCTCACCCACGATGATGCGGTCCGGGCGCATCCGCAGGGCGTTGCGCAAACAGTCGCGCTGAGAAACGGCACCACGCCCCTCGACGTTCGCCGGGCGGCTTTCCATCCGGCCCACGTGGGTCTGTTGAAGTTGAAGTTCCGCCGTATCCTCGATCGTCAGGATGCGTTCGGCGTTGTCGATGAAACCGGAGAGGGCGTTCAGCGTGGTGGTTTTACCTGAGCCGGTACCGCCTGACACGATGACATTCAGGCGACAGGCGACGGCGGCCTGAAGATAGGCCGCCATTTCTTCGGTAAAGGCGCCGAACTTCACAAGGTCGTCGATGCCCAGCTTGTCCTTTTTAAACTTACGGATCGAGACCAGAGAGCCATCCACCGCAATCGGCGGAACCATCGCGTTAAAACGCGATCCGTCAGCGAGGCGGGCGTCCACATAGGGGTTCGATTCGTCGACCCGGCGCCCCACGGCTGAGACGATCTTGTCGATGATCCGCAAAAGATGTTTTTCGTCCTTGAAGACGATGTCGGTCAACTCCAGACGACCTTCCCGTTCGACGAAGATCTGCTGCGGGCCGTTAACCAGAATATCGTTGACTGTTTCGTCCTGCAGCAGAGCCTCGAGTGGGCCAAGGCCCATGACTTCGTCGAATAGCTCTTTGTTGAGAGTTTGCCGCTCGTCTTTATTCAGAACGACATTCATCAACTCGAGGTTTTCCGCGGCGATCGCCTGAATTTCGGATCGCAGGTCCGCCTCGGTCGCGTGTTCAAGCGCTGCGAGATTGAGGTTTTCCAACAACTCTTTGTGCAGCTGCAGTTTGATCTCGTTCAAGCGTTCCTTGCGCTTGCGCTCTTTTTCGGCACCCGCAACCTTGGCCGGAACGACCCCCGGTTTTCGAACCGCCTTGGGCTGCGCATCCTCCGCAACCGGGGCAGTGGCCGGCTTGGCGGTATTGTTGGTCGGCGTTCCGCCTGGCTTCTTGTATCGAGAGAACATGCTCGTATCTCTTTCCTGATAGGCTTATTGCCCAGTTTCTTCCGCGACCGAGAGCGAATAGAGCGACTCTGCCAATTTGCGAATTTCCTTGCGGAGCGGGTTTTTCTTAGCGTTTTCCGCCAACGGCAGGCCGTGATCGCCGGCCTGCACAACTTGCTCGCCACCGTCCGGCAGCATCAGTTCCAGATCGATGTCCAGACTTTCCGACATGCGCTTTGCCCGGGCCTTGCCGCCAAGATCGGTGAACTTGGGCGCGCGGTTCAACGCAAATCGCAGCTTCTCGATCGGCAGGTCTTCCGAGCGCAGCATGCGGGTCATGCGCAGCGTATTTTGGGCCGACCGCATATCCAACTCTAACAAAGCGAAATACAGGGTCGCTTCAGTCAGGACGGTTTCGCTCCAATGAACCAGCGTCGAGGGCATATCGACGATGACGAAGTCGAAGTTCGCTCTGGCGATCTCAAGGATTTTCGAAATATCTTCAGGTGCCACATAGTCCAGCGGCATGATATCCGACGGAGCGGTCATGACATGAAGAATGTCGTTGAAAGGTACTAGCGCCTGCATGAACACATCGCTGTCCATCGCTGACACGTCCGAAAGCATGTCATAGACGGTTTCGCGGCGTGGCAGGTCCAGATAGGTGGCGGCGGACCCGAACTGGAAGTCGAAGTCCAGCAGGCAAACCCTCGGCGCGTCTTCCTTGGCAACGGTGGCAAGTTCCCACGCCAGATTGGTCGCGAATGTTGATGCGCCAACACCGCCAGCGAGTCCGTGGATTGGGAAGATGACGCCGTCACGGTCGCCAGTTGGTTTAGCGGTCTGCGATCCGTCCTGGGTCGCGAGCTCTGGGGCGGACGCTTCTTTTTCAGCCGCCGCGCGGACACGCTCGATCGCCTGTGCCAGCGCACCGTCGGGCAGCGGGTAGGGGACAAAATCATCGGCCCCCAATCGCAGCAATTGATGAAGTGCCATGGGGCTGAGTTCTTCGGCGATCAGGATGACTTTGATCCGGCGGTTGCGCGCCGTTTTTATCAATTGGCCAATGGTGGGAAGCTCGGTTTCGTCCTGTTCGTCCACCGCGATTGCAATGAACTCTAGGCTATTGGCTTCAGGTTGGGTGAAAAATGCCGCCGCGTCGTCGAATGTGAGATCTCCCCAACTTTCACCAAGTTCGGTTTCCATGTCTTCGATCAGCAAGTCGAAATGCTGGACATCTCGCGCGACCGTGCAAGCGGTGATGGCGGCTGGTTCGGGTTGCAGCGCGGCGTTGCTGGACATACTCATCAATTCCTTCTTCAGGGAAGTCCCCGGCTAAGGAGCAAGCCTGCCTCATGTCTTGCCCGGCCAGAAACATTCCTGCGCGACTCGAGCGCGCAAAAAACCTCTTATTGCCCAAGACTGTCGGGCAATCTGGGCAACATTACGGCCTAAAGATCGAAATTGTTGGGAGCTTTGGGGGGTATCCCCGCCGCAATTGCGGCGGGGATAATTTCTTTATTCGGTGGTCGAGCCGCCGGCATCAGCCGCGGTTTCTTCCGCTCCACCGATGTAGTTGTTGTAGTTCCGCTCGGCATATTTGCCGTCGAGAATCTGTGGGCGACCCTTAAGAAAACCCGAGACCTCTGTCACAGTGCGGCGGTTACGACGCTCGCGTGCTTCGGTCATGACCAATGGCTGTGTTTCGCCAAACGAAGCGACAGCTTCCAGACGCGAGCGGCTGATGCCCTGACCGACCAAGAAGTTGACCGCAGCGCGTGCGCGACGCAGGCCAAGCGATTGATTGTAGGCGCTAGAGCCGACCTTGTCAGTATGGCCGTAGACGCGGAATTTCACGTAGGGGTACTGTTTGATCCAATCCGCTTGTTTGACCAACGCTGCCTGTGCCTCGGCATCAAGGTTCGACTTGTCAAAGTCGAAGTTGATGGTGTTCGGTGCCTCTGCAGCAAACTTGCGAGTCAAATTGATAGCGGCGTTCAATTCTCCCGAATGTACAAGCTGGTTGTACAGGGTCGAGTTGCCGAAGTCGCCTCGGTCAAGGCTTCCGCCAGCTTCGACCATCAGGTCATCCACTGAGCAAGCGCTCAGGCCCAGAGTGGCCACGGCGATGAGAATAAGTCCTTTACGCATCATATCACTCCATCACATAGCCATAAGAGCCGCCGAAGTCTTGTCGTGCAACTTCGTTGACTGCGTCTAAAGGCGTGCCCGGGTTGCGGGAAAGGCTGCCATTCACGAACAGACCATATTCCGACGGGGGCAGAACGCCATCCGTCGGCAGCGCCAAGAACTCGCCGCGTGTGGGCGAAACCAAGTGCGCTGTAATGAGGATCACCAATTCGGTTTGATCGCGATTATATTCGGCGCTACGGAAAAGCGAGCCGAGGATCGGAACATCGCCTAACCAAGGTACTTGGCCCTTCTGACTACGGAAGTCGTCTTGAAGCAGGCCGGCGATAGCAAAACTCTCACCGTCGTGCAGTTCGACTGTTGTGCTTGCACGGCGAACAAACAAACTTGCGGTGGAAAGGTCGGTAACATTTGCGTCGCCTTCAATTCCGCTAACCTCGGCAGTCATTCTCAGGTTGATGTTCTTACCGACAACGTTCGGTGTAAAGTCAAGCAGAACGCCGAATTTGCGGTAGCTGATTTCGACAGAACCATCTTCCACAGTCTGAATTGGAAATTCACCACCAGCTAAAAATTCAGCTTGTTGCCCTGAAAGTGCGATCAGGTTCGGCTCAGCAAGAGTCCGCAGGAAGTTTTGAGCTTCCAAAGCTTCCAAGAGGACTTGGAATTCGATATCGCCGATATCAAACCCAAAGCTGAAGACGCCGTTGGCGCCGTCCAGAACTGCGGTGCCACCGCCAACTCCAGCAAGCGCGCCCGCAACACCACCGTTGGTGCCAATTCTGTTATTTGCGTTGCCGGTGTCGCTAATATTAAAGCTAGAAGACAGCGCTTTGCGAACATTCTTGTTCATCTCGGCAAAGCGAACCTTCAGCATGACCTGCTGGCTACCGCCAACATTCATAAGGTTCGACACGCGGCGCGGGGCATAGCGCTCTGCCAACTCCATCGCGCGGTTGATTGTGCCCGACGATGACACGATCCCTGACAGGATAATGCCGTCATTGGCCGATCGAACTTGGATCGGTTCACCCGGCAACACTTCGCGCAGGCGCTCCTTCAGCTCGCTCAAGTCGGGAATGACCTGAATCTCGACATTCGTGATCAGGTTCCCTTCAGGGCCCAGCAACGTCAGCGTTGTGCGCCCGGGAGCTTTACCAAGGACATAGATTGTCCGGTCGGAAAGCGTCGAGATATCCGCAATCGCCGCATTGGCGATCGACAGTTCCGCGAAGATTGAATCGCTTTCCACGACCACCGCCCGGTTCATGGGGATGGTCAATTTATTTGCTGTCCCTTCCGACAGAACGCGCAGGTTTTCCGCGGCTGCCGATTGGGGAACGGAAAATAGAACGGCACACCCCAGAAGGGCCGCGTTCAGTAAGTTCTTAATTTTCATGTGATCCTGCCTTTCCGATCACGCCACTCTAAAGGGGCTGTTGTCCCAATGCCGCGATCATGCGCGAGGTCCGGAATTTTTTCAAGAATCAATGCATTGGACGGTTTGATTGATGTGGATATGTCACAACCTTAACGCTCAAAAAAAGAAAAGCGACCGGAAACCCGACCGCTTTTCAATCCCTTACGCGAATCGCTGATTGTTCACTCGTCACGGCAGCGAATCGGAACCCGAATGGTTTCTGCGCCGCGGCGTGTGGTGACCGTGCAGACCTTCTTCTCTTCGGCCACAATAACTTCCTTTTCCTCGATCACGATTCCCAGCAGTTCGTTCTGATTGACTTCGATGTCGGAAGAAACAGATTCGTCACCTGCACCCACAAGGGCAAGCGTGAGGCGTCCTGTCGCTTGAGCTTGCGCCAATGCTGCGACTTCTTTGGGGGACGCCTCAACCGTTACTGTACGCGCGATGAGGGGGTTGTTGCGATCCAAATCCGCGATCTGGTCTACGGCGATCAGGCTGACATTGGCCTTGATGAGTTTTGTTGCTCTTTGACCACTGATATTGCCGGTCCAATAGACATCCACACGATCGCCAGGGCGTAGGAAGCCAGATACGCCAGTGCTGACGTCAACATTGATGGCGAAGGCGCGGTTGCCCTTCTTCAAACGCGACGTTATGCCCGCGTCGTCCCCGGGATTGCTGACTTTGATTGCCAGCAGGGGCTCGTCTTTCTCCATCGCACGCAGCGCTGTACGGTATTCTTCCTCTCCCTCAGGAAATAGTGTCGTCATTTCCTGAAAAACACCTTCTGGCAGATATTGCGCCGGCCAGCGGATCATCACGACATCCTCTTTCGTGATCTTTTCGCCATAACGCAGGCTTCGCTTGGTGACGAACACGTCAGTCAAATCAATTTGTTGATCCATTAGTCGCTGCCGCTCAGCCCGTTCGCTGGCCAGGGCATTTTCATGTTGCCCGATATAACCTTGTGCCATGTAGACAGCGAAACCAGCCAGACCCAAGCCAATAATAAGGACTAAACCAAATACCAAGCGCATAGAATTTCCTTCCAATCCCTCCCGCCACGCAGAGCCTGCGTGCGGCGATACCGAGTTTCCAAGCCAAGCTGATCGAAAATTTGGGCAAAATAAGGGACAATAAATGTCTAAGGTGGGTATTTTTGCTTATTGTTGGAAAGTGTAGCTCTGCGTTCGCCGACTTGGGATGTTCGCGTGCAAAGCTTCAGTTGCTACCGCCGACTGTTACTTCAGAGACCCGGTTTGCTGTCTTTGTTCCAAGGCTGTTAGTACCCTCGCTGACATTCACTATCAGGCTAAGACCGATGCCGACGATCGCGGCTGTCAGTACGACCCAATCGATCGTAACCGCGCCGTCCTCGTCATCAATAAAGAAATCTAACTGCTCTACCATTTAATTCACCCTACCAACCTGATCGCGTTACAACCAAATCAAACCTATTCGGTGGTGGATCAGGTTGGCTAAACAAAAAAAGGCCACTCCATTGCTGGAGTGGCCTTCGATGCCTAAATGGCGATCTTAGTTGCTCATGCTGCCACCAACGGTGATCGAGCTGCCCAGCGAGCCAGAAATCTTGGTGCCCAGGGTGTTCACACCACCTTCAACAGTGGCGATAACGGCAATGCCCAGGCCCACGATGGCTGCGGTCAGAACAACCCAGTCAACAGTTACGGCGCCAGCTTCGTCTTTGCCGAAGTTCTTGATCATTTCAAACAGTTTCATATCGCATCCCTCCATAGGATCAAAATTTGCGTTTTCTCGACCTTCACTAGAGAGGCGGATGTAAACTCTTTCCACCGCTTCCCCTCGTTACTGATGCCTATATGGCCGTCAGATTGGGGCAAGAGTTGGGCGGCCACAGGGCATTTTTATTGTGTTGTTCGGGAGGGTTGGTTTTGTAACTCATTGAAAATAAATAAAAAAATCAAGCAATGTGGCGGGTGCGTGGGTCAGGTTGCAGGTTTGGGCACCATTTTCGAGAGATTTAAATAGCTTTTTCTTGATTCCTACGCAGCCATCCGAGAATCTGCGAATAACTTATTTTCTGGTGAAGCATGCGGAATATCAGACATATCAGCCTTGTGCTTGCTGCGGTTGGCCTTTTCGTTCAACCCGGGTTCGCACAGGATGCACCGGTGAACTATCCGGGGTCAGGGTTTAAGATTGTTAAGCCCCCTGCACCGGGTACAAAAAAGCGGATCACCGTTCAGCTGACCGAACGGTACCCCGCCTTTCCACCGCTTCCAGAAAGCGACGTAACACCTGTGGCGGTTGATCCCGCACACATTCCGGGCCGGCTTAACACACCACAAGAGCCCGTCGATGGCACACGGTATGGGTGGTATTGGAATCTCGTACAGCCAGAGATCGAACATTCTCATTCCGGGCGACTGCAAGAAGCGGTCGCGGCATTATACGCAGGGCCGGTGGACACAAAGGTTCCGGAGCCGCGCCTGATGGCGATCCAGAATCTCGTTCGGTCGTATGGATCGGATATCCTCAGATCCACGGTCGGAACGCGAGTGTCGCCCGCATTGGTCATGGCGGTGATCTCGGTCGAAAGCGCGGGGCGCCCCAAGGCCGTCAGCCCGAAAGGCGCGCAGGGATTGATGCAACTCATGCCGGCGACGGCCAGACGGTTTGGCGTTTCGGACGCGACCGTCCCGTCCGAGAATATCCGTGGTGGGGTCGCCTATCTGGATTTCCTGATGAAGATTTTCAACAACGACCCGGTGCTGGTTCTGGCGGCGTATAACGCTGGCGAAGGTGCCGTCCAGCGGTGGGGTGGGGTGCCGCGCTATGCCGAGACACGAGACTATGTCCCCAAGGTTCTGGCGGCATGGGAAGTTGCAAGTGGCATGTGCCTGACGCGTCCGCAGCTCATTTCGGACGGTTGCGTGTTCCGGCGCTAATCAGACACCTACTTTCGGTCCGGGGCAGATCAGAGGCTCGGTCGTCTTGTGAACCTCGACCAGCGGATTGGACGACGGGTTGTTTTCGAACCGGGCGCTCACACGGTCGCCATTTCGGAAGAACCTCCAGCACTGCGGATCACGAGGTTGGTTTTCGTAAAGAAAACAGATTGCGCCGGAGTCTTCGTACCAATGCCCCATCTGGCATTCGCCGTCGAGAAAGGTCCAAATGACACGTCGTCCGGGTAAGTACTGTTCCGCACCGTAAGGTGTACCGTCCGCGCCAAAGTAAAGGGTACGACCCTGTGAATAGGTCTCAAACGCTTTGGCCGTCATTGGAGTCTCCGCCAAGGTGGCAGATGCAAAGACGGCAAATGCACATGTCAGGACAGCGCGCATGACTTCCTCCTGTCCCGATAAGTGTGCCGTCGGTGCGCGGCTTTGTCCACGTTCAGCGCCGGGGATGCTTTCATCTGCGCGAAATAG
>CAYFXM010000023.1:0-20198 GCA_964346965.1 uncultured Actibacterium sp.
TCGCCCTGTCAGGCCCAATTCTTGGCGAGACCGTAGGTCCACGACGCTGGATGGCAGTGGGTATCGGTTTCCTTGGCGTGCTCGTGATCCTGCAGCCAGGCTTACAGGTGTTTTCACCCTTGGCAATCATCCCGATGGTCTCCACCGTGATGTTTGCCCTGTACGGATTACTCACTCGCCTTGCATCCAAAGCCGACAGCACCGCAACCAGCTTTTTCTGGACCGGAACGACCGGCGCAGTGGTCATGACTACCGTCGGGGTTTGGTATTGGCAGCCAATGTCACCAGAGGATTGGGGCTGGATGATCGCCCTCTGTATCACCGGCGTCGTTGCTCATTGGTGTCTGATCCGCAGCTATGAGTTGGCCGAGGCCAGCGCTTTGCAACCATTCGCCTATCTGCATCTGGTTTTCGGGGCCGCATTGGGGATGCTCATTTTCAACGAGACCTTGCGACCGAATGTTGCGATTGGTGCCGCGATCGTCGTTCTGGCCGGTCTGTTCACCCTCTGGCGGACGCAATTACAGCGCAACGCTTGAGGTTAAAAACCGCCTCGCAGCCTTCGCGATAAATCCAGCGGTCCCACCTGACCCTTCAACCGCGCACGATAGATCCACATGCTTTCAGCCACCCGCATCACGTAATTCCGGGTTTCGGTGAAGGGGATATGCTCGATCCAGTCGATCACATCCACGCTTTGTGAGCGCGGGTCCCCGAAACGTTCAATCCAGCTTCGCGCCCGATGTGGGCCTGCATTATAGGACGCGGAGACAAGTACGACGTTCTCCCCCCAAGTCTCGACCAATTCAGCCAGATAGGCGGCCCCAAGTTGCGCATTATAGTCGGGTTCGGTCAGCAAGGCGGCTGGGCGATAGGCGACGCCAATCTCCCTGGAGACGTCGCGGGCGGTGCCGGGCATCAACTGCATCAGCCCCCGCGCCCCTGCCCCACTTGTGACCGCCGGATCGAATTCGCTTTCGCGACGCGCGATGGAAAGCACCAAGGCCGTCGGGACAACATGGCGATCCGAGGCAAGCTCGGATAGCGGGAAGTAGGCTTGCGGCAGGACCTGACCTTCACCGGCAGCGATCTTGGCAATGCGCAAGGCGATGTGTGGCTCGCCCCAATCCAGGGTCATCGCGGCAAGCTGGGCACGGCCTTCAGCATCCAGAGACTCCGCCAAATGGGTGAGGAACCACTCCGCCAAATTCCGCTCCTCTGCCTTCGATAAGAGCTTTGCCGCCTGAACCAACCGACTATTCGTGAACGCCGCCTGCTGCCAATTCGGCGGTCTGTCTTGCCCGGCCAGCTGAGGATCGGGCGCGACACCCGCTTTTTCGGCGGCAAGCTGTCCATAGAACCCGGTCTGGTACTGCCCCGCTTGAGCATAGACCACCTGCGCAGCGTCGGGTTTGTTTGCTGCTTCCAACGCCCGGCCCTGCCAATAGCCCGCCCGGCCAAGACTGATCGGCGTCTGCACTGCCGCACTGAATCGCGCGAAATGCGCGGAAGCCACAGCCGGCGCATTTAGGAATCTCAGGGCAATGTAGCCCGCGAGCCACTCCAGATCCGCGTAGGTTGAGCCTTCGGTAAGAAAATTGTTCGCGGCCAGATCATAGGCCCGTTCATGAGCCCCTTCGCGCATTAATCGGCGCGCGTAGATTGCCCTACGCTTGGCCCAGCGCTCCGGCTCCCCCAGATGCTCAACCGAAATTGAGCGGTCAAAGATCAGCTCTATCGCGCTATCAGTCAGCCCCTTGGAGGCCCGCCAGTCAAACCGCTCCCACGCCAGCCCCGGATTGTCGGCCAGCTCGTCAGGCACGGCATTGATCCGGGCGTCCACACCGTTCTCCCGTTTTCTCAGCGCGATGCGCGCGTCGGCCAGCTTGCGCCAGCTGTCGTTGACCAGCGGGAACATCCGTCGCGCCGACGGGGTCGCCCCTCGCCACAATAGTGCGTCCAGACGCGCCTCGTGATGAGGCTCCAGCAATGGGGCAAATGCACTCAGCAGGATATCCTGCTCGGCCTGTTCCATTGGCTGAGTCCGCCACGTGTCCAACGCCAGTTGCTCAGCCTCGGCCTGCAGCCCCATTGCGCGATAAGCCATGGCAAGCCGCACCGCCCCGACACCCGTTGCTGGCGGTGCCGCAGAGAAAAAGTCGAGCACCTCTTCCGGATCAGCATTCGCCCCCATCTCTGTTTCCGCCCAGGCACGAATTCGGTCCAGCCCCGGCCAGTCCGGATTGCTAGAGAGAAAGTCACGATATTCGTCGAAGCTGCCCAAACCGGCCCGCAACCTGCGCCATTCGACGATGTCCTGCAGCACATGGTCGCCGCTTTTGGCCAGTTCTTCGGCCTCTTCCCATTTATCGGCACGAACCGCTTTCATGACCTCGACCAAAGGGCTCGCCTGAACCGTACCGGCGCAGGTCAGGCTCAACATTACCGCTATGAAAAGTCGAAACATCGTGGCCGCTTTCGGGTGAGTCGTGCAAAAATGTAGCGTCGTGTTGCTGCATCGCAATACACGAACTTGGCAACAGCCTGTTGCCCGGCTAGTGTCCGCGCGTTTACCGGGCGATTCACCGCCTATCAACCAGAAGAAAAGGAGCGTGTCATGATTAAAGGGTCTCTACCAGCCCTGGTGACGCCGTTTAAAGACGGCGAAGTGGATTTCGACGCGCTCAAACACCTGGTTGAGTGGCACGTCGACCAAGGATCGCACGGGCTGGTTCCCGTCGGCACCACCGGTGAAAGCCCCACCCTCAGCCACGCTGAACACGAGAAAGTCGTCGAGACCGTGGTCGAGGCTGCTGCGGGCCGTATTCCGGTTATTGCAGGTGCCGGCTCGAATAACACGGTTGAGACGATCCGCTTCATGCAGCATGCAGAGCGAGTCGGGGCCAGCGCCGGGCTGGTCGTCACGCCCTATTACAACAAGCCGACGCAGGCGGGTTTGATCGAGCATTTCACCAAGGCGCATGACTGCTGCGAGCTGCCAATCATCATCTATAACATCCCTGGCCGCTCTGTTGTCGACATGACCCCGGAGACCATGGGCGAACTGGCCAAGCTGCCACGCATCTTAGGCGTAAAGGATGCCACCGGCGACCTGAGCCGCGTGCCGCAGACCCGCATCACCTGCGGCCCCGACTTCGTCCAGCTTTCAGGCGAAGACGCCACCGCGCTTGGCTTCAACGCGCATGGCGGCATTGGCTGTATCTCGGTCACCGCAAACGTCGCGCCGAAGCTGTGTGCCGAGTTCCAGGCGGCCACACTGAACGGCGACTATGCAAAGGCACTGGAGCTTCTGGACCTGCTGATGCCGCTGCACGTGGCTATCTTCGCTGAACCGGGCGTGTCCGGCGCCAAATACGGAATGTCGAAACTCGGCCTCATCGAAAACGAAGTCCGCTGCCCGCTGACCACGGTGTCCGATGGTGTTGCTGCACAGATTGACGCGGCCATGGCCCACGCGGGCCTGATCTGAGATGAGCTTTGAACAGCGCGAGGGGGAGGTTGCCCTCCCCTTCGATCCGGCCGACCGCGACGGACCACGCGTTGCCCTCATCGGCAGAATCCGCACTCCGTGGAATGAGGGCGACGCTCCACGCAATCTCCGCCAAGCACGCGAGCGTGGCTGTAACGCATGGATCGAGTTGGAGTCCGAATATACGCAGGGTTTGACAGGGCTGTCTGAAGGTCAGGCAATCATTCTGCTCTATTGGATGGACCGGGGTCGGCGCGACCTGATCTTGCAGCGGCCCGGACACGTCGACGGCCCGCGCGGCACTTTTTCGCTGCGCTCGCCTGTTCGCCCGAACCCCATTGCGATGGCGACCGTACGGATCACGTCCTTGGACCTTGACGCGGGTCGGATCGGGATCGACGCAATCGACTGCTACGACAAGACCCCTTTGGTCGATATCAAACCCTGGATGCCCGCAATAGACATCCCGCCTGGTGAAACCTAGGATATTCCACCCCTCGAAAAAACATTCGCCCGTGCTAAGATTTACCCTACTGAGTTTGATTTGCAGCGGGGCGTCATGTTGGCCCGAACAGCCTGTTTCCTGATTGCGTTGACTTTTTCTTTGCTCTTGCCGTCAACGAGTATGGCAATTGATGAAGACAAGGTTCTAGACCGGCTCCCCACGCTCTATGCCAATCCCCCAGCCTGTGGTCCCGGTTCGGACCACGCGTTTTGGACACGCACTTTCGCTATCAACCCGAACGATGGGTACAAGGTCAGATACAGCCGCTTCGGATGCGCTCCGGGAGCCAAAGGAGCCATTGTCATCGCGCCCGGCCGGACCGAGCCCGCCTATGAATATTACGAAACGGCCCTCGACTTCATCGCGCTAGGCTATGGCCCGATTTACGCAGTCGACCATCGGGGACAGGGCCTGTCTCCCCGCTTGTTAACCGATCCTCTGAAAGGCCATGTTGATCGTTTCGAGGATTATATTGACGACTTCACCATTGTCGTGGACGACATCCAAAAGGACCTGAGCGTGATGGGAGCAGGCGATGCACCGCTCTTTTTCACATCCAACTCCTTGGGCGGCGCGATTGGCATTGGCTATTTTCAGGCTTTAGCGGACGGGAATCCATTCGACGCAGCAACGCTTCTGGGTCCGATGATCCACGTCAACTACATCAGCTTCGTCGATACCGACTCGAGCCGGCTGGCCTTGCGCATCTATTCAGAACGCGGCGCGAGCCTTCAGGCCAACGTCAGATGCCGCGTGGTCGAGGTATGGAGGGCCGGAAAATGTACAGACTACGCCAATGTCGTGGATTTCGGTCCCTATGTTGAAGGCAGTCGCAATTTCATACCCGACAACGAAAACATGATGACCCACAGCAAAGCGCGGTTCGATCTGCGCAGCCATATGTGGGACAGGTTTGACTGGAGCGAGATTGCCGCCAGTGAATATGCCCAAGACGAATACTGGCCGGGACCGCAACTGGGTGGCGCAACCAATGGCTGGGTGTTGGAAGGAGCCCACTTCAATCGCGAAATGCGGAAAGAGGCAAATCTTGCCCGTATGACCAATATCCCAGTGCTATTGATGACCGGAACGCGAGACCTACGTGCCTATCGCCAGTTTCGTGACGGTTCAGGTCGCGCGCCCGATCTTATCCGTCACAGCACCTTCTGCGACCGTCTTAATGATCAAAGCCAGAAGAGCCGAGGGACGTATAGCTGTTTCTTCCTGCCTCTGAATGGCGCTTTCCACGAATTGTACAAAGAGCGTGACCGCGAGAGAAACGCAGCTATTGCGGCTGTGGACTGGTTCTTTCAAACCCATAGCCCCGCGCTGGTCGAAGCAACAGACTAGTTCCGGATTCTCGCACCCTCTGGACAGCGCCCGTCTGACCCCATACATCCCCGCCATGGCCAAACCAAAGACAGACCCAAATTACAAGGTAATCGCCGAAAACCGGCGTGCCCGCTATGACTATGCCATCGAAGATGACATTGAATGCGGCATCGTTCTGATGGGGTCCGAGGTCAAATCCCTGCGCAAAGGTGGTTCCAACATCGGCGATAGCTATGCCAGCGTTGAAGACGGCGAGCTTTGGCTGATCAACGCCTATATTGCACCTTACGCGCAGGCCAAGAACTGGGGGCACGAAGAACGCCGCAAGCGTAAGTTGCTTGTATCGAAGAAAGAGCTGTCGAAACTGTGGAACGAGACGCAGCGCAAAGGCATGACCCTTGTGCCCTTGGTGCTCTATTTCAACCATAAAGGCATCGCCAAACTGAAGATCGGCATCGCCAAGGGTAAGAAAACGCAGGACAAACGCGCGACCGAGGCCAAGCGCGACTGGGGCCGGCAGAAGCAGCGCCTACTGCGGCACGGCGAATAGACTCGCCTTGCCTGACCGGGCTGTCGTCTCTAAGACTAGCAGAAACCTAGGAAGGAGGCGCATGGTGCAGGACGATCCCAAAACTCTGGTCTCGACCGCGTGGCTGGCAGAGCATCTGCGCGATCCCGATATCCGCATCTTTGACGCCTCGTGGCACCTGCCAGGGTCGGACCGCGACGCCCGGGCCGAATACCTGTCGGGCCACATCCCCGGTGCCCGTTTCTTCGATATCGATGAGATCAGCGACAAACGCTCGGACCTGCCGCATATGGCCCCGCCGGTCGAGAAATTCATGAGCCGGATGCGGGCCATGGGGGTCGGCGATGGCCATCAGGTCGTTGTCTACGACAGTCAGGGACTGTTCTCGGCGGCGCGTGTCTGGTGGCTTTTCCGCCTGATGGGCAATGACAATATCGCCGTTCTGGATGGCGGCCTACCGAAATGGCGCGAAGAGGGTCGGCCTTATACAGACCTGCCGCCCACGATCCGCGATCGCCATATGATCGTCGACCGTCAGCCACAGATGATCAAGGACGTGACTGAGGTCGCGGCGGCCTCGAAGCTGGGCGATTACGAGATCATCGACGCCCGAGCCCCGGAACGGTTCCGTGGTGAGGCTGACGAACCGCGTCCCGGTCTGCGGGCGGGTCACATCCCGAAATCCAAGAACCTGCCATATGGCGAGTTGCTGAACGAGGACGGCACCATGCTTTCCCCCGACGCGCTTCGGGCCCAGTTCGAGAAAGCTGGTGTGGACCTGAACAAACCTGCAATCACCTCCTGCGGCTCCGGGGTAACCGCCGCGATCCTTTGTTTGGCGATGGAACGGATGGGCAAGACGGACCACGCGCTTTACGACGGAAGCTGGGCGGAATGGGGCGCTTATCCTGGGCTGCGGATCGTAACTGGGTAATCCATTTCGACCAACTGCATGCGGGCGTCCATTCCACCTTGGACTAGTCAATCCAACTAGCGCAGGTCGCGGGCGGGAGCCGAACAGGCATATTCGCTGCCATCGGGAAGAATACAAAGTCTTTCCAGAAACCCTTTGGGCAGAAGGTGATCTTGGGGAATCGCGTGGCTGGCATCTTGCCGATCCAGATATTGGTGGCAGGTAGATAAGTAATAGAGTTCGCGGCGCTCCTCGGATCTATACCATTGATCGAAAGCTGCCGTGGTGGCAGCTGCAATATCCCCCGATTTCTCCATTTCCTCTTCAAAACTTTTAGCAATGTCCTGCTGGGCCGGCCACGACGACAATGCAGACCACACTGCGTCTTCACCGCGATTGGCCATGTCCCAAGCGACCAGCAGCGAAATCGCGCTCGCGTCTGCCTCCATCGCGAAGGTGGCGCGCGCATATTCTTTCATTGCCAGATCGTCGGAAGGGCAAGCGCCGATCGCGAGTTGCTCCAAATGCCGGATCTCATGCAGCGTGACTCCAATTTGCATGCCCCTCTCAAGTTTCTGGCTGATGACAATTCTATTCTTGTCGATGTCCAGATAGGCATGAGCATTGTCCAGTTGATCAGATAGACAGAACTCGGGTGACATGTTTGTCAGTGCCTCGCTCAGTGACGGAAATCGCGTGAGCACCGGTGCGATTTCTTGGTAGATCTCCGCTATTTCACTGTGCTCGGTGGATGGCACCGCAGCGTAAGGTGGCGAGATGCAAATCTCCTCCGCACTCGCGGATGTCGCCAAAATAACCATCATCGTCACAATAAATCGCATCGAGAGAAAGGTTGTGCGGGAAGTGTTGGCTTGTCCAGCCTTCGCTTCAATTCGCTGTGTCCGATGTCACGGGATTAACTTTGCGGCAGCGACCTCTCAGCCGAATACCGTGCGCCAACAAAAAAACCCGGGCGCGGACGCCCGTGTTAAGTTTCTCATACTAACAGGAAGGGTCGTTAGCCTTTCGAGAACTCGGGGTATGCTTCCATACCAAGCTCTGCCATATCCAGGCCGTTGATCTCTTCTTCCTCGCCGACACGGATGCCCATGGTGGCTTTCAGGATGAACCAGACAACGCCCGAGGCGACGACGGTGAAGATACCGACGACAACGATCGAGTACAGCTGGGTGCCAAGCGATGCGTCACCGTTGGTGAAGACAACCGCGATGGTGCCCCAGATACCGGCCATCAGGTGAACCGGGATCGCGCCGACGACGTCGTCGATCTTCAGCTTGTCCAGGAACGGGATCGCGAAGACGACGATTACGCCACCGACAGCACCGATCAGGGTTGCTGCGCCCAGCGACGGGGTCAGCGGTTCTGCGGTGATCGACACCAGACCGGCCAGTGCGCCGTTCAGGACCATGGTAAGGTCAGGCTTCTTGTACAGGATCTGGGTCAGGATCAGGGCTGCGATCGCACCGCCTGCCGCGGCAGTGTTGGTGTTGGCGAAGATGCGCGATACATCGGCAACGTCACCTACAGTGCCCATGGCCAGTTGCGAACCGCCGTTGAAGCCGAACCAACCCAGCCACAGGATGAACGTACCCAGGGTGGCAAGCGTCAGGTTCGAACCCGGGATCGGGTGGGTCTTGCCGTCTTTGTACTTGCCGATACGCGGACCAAGGATGATCGCGCCGGTCAGGGCTGCCCAGCCACCGACAGAGTGCACAACGGTCGAACCGGCGAAGTCCAGGAAGCCGGCTTCGTCCAGGAAGCCACCGCCCCATTTCCACGATGCCTGCAGCGGATAGATGACCGCGGTCAGGATGATGGTGAAGATCAGGAACGGCCACAGTTTGATACGCTCGGCAACGGTACCGGAAACGATCGATGCGGTGGTCGCACAGAACATCAGCTGGAAGAAGAAGTCCGAACCGGTCGAGGCATAGCCATAGTCGTCTGCGCCATCACGGCCAACGCCAACAGCTTCCAGAACACCGGGGCCCCAGACGCCTGACAGAACGCCTTCAACCGACCATGTGCCCAGCGGGTACATCAGGTTGTAGCCGATCAGGTAGTAGAAGATCGCGGCCAGCGAGAAGAGCGCGATGTTCTTGGTCATCTGCATGGTCACGTTCTTGGAACGCACCAGGCCGCCTTCCAGCATGGCAAAACCAGCTGCCATCCAGAAAACCAGGAAGCCGCCGATCAGGAACAGCAGCGAGTTGAAGATGAAGATGCTGTCGGTCGAGGCGTCCACGCCTGCAACTGCATCCTGCGCAAGACCGATCGACGGAAGCGCGATAAGCGCCGCAGCCGGGAGGAGTTTGGTCAGTTTCATTTGATTTAGTCCTTTCTCGAGGATCACTTCGGCGCGACTTACAGCGCGTCTTCGTTGCTCTCGCCGGTACGAACGCGCACGGCTTGATTGACATCGAGGACGAAGATTTTACCGTCGCCGATCTTGTCGGTTTTTGCGGTGGTTTGGATGGTTTCGACCACCTGGTCTGCCATCGCGGCAGTAACCACGATCTCGAGCTTGACCTTCGGTACGAAGTTCACGGCGTATTCCGCGCCGCGATAGATTTCGGTGTGTCCCGACTGCGAGCCGAAGCCCTTGATTTCGGTCACCATCATGCCGCGCACGCCGATGGATGTGAGCGCCTCGCGCACTTCCTCCAGCTTGAACGGCTTGATTGCTGCAATGATGAGTTTCACGTTGTTCCCCTTCCAAGAGTAGGTTTGGGTGTCCCTCGCGGGATCCATGAGGCGCATGAAGACTGGGAAGTGGAGGAGCTCTCAAGGTTTGCGGGGGTAAAAATCGGGGGGCTCGCGGGTGATTGTGCTTATTTTTTGCACAAACTGATTAATTCGCACAATTTTTATGCATTTTATTAAGGTAAAATGCCGCTTTATTTGGCAGCGATTCTCCGCCTACTACCGCTCCACAATCTCAACCGCGCGGGGTAAAATGCCGCCAATCAAAGCCCTAAAGTGACAATGGCATGAGCAGAAATCGCGGAAAAACACCCCGGCTGGCAGGCGAAAAGCGCCAACGGAAACAACCCGCTAAGCGTAAGAAGGCGGCGCCAGCCAAGCGCAAGCGCACCCGGCGCAGCCCGCGCAGGGGGGGGAACTTCGTGACGCGATTCTTCCGGAGAATTTTTGGCTGGCTCTGGCGCCTTACTTGGTATGTCGGCATCAGGACAACTTTGGTTCTGGGTGTCCTGCTTGGCGCAGCGGTCGCCTATTTCTACGTCACTTTGCCGTCGGCATCGGAACTTCTGGATGGCCGAACGCGTGGATCCGTCACCATTCTGGATCGCGACGGAAAGGTTTTTGCGTGGCGCGGCGATCAATTCGGTGGACAGATCTCGGCTGACACGGTGGCGCCTTCGCTGAAAAACGCGGTCGTCGCGACCGAGGACAAGCGTTTCTACTGGCACCCGGGCGTCGATCCGATCGGCATCGCCAGCGCCATCCGCATCAACCTGCGCGAGGGCCGTGGCCCCTTGTCCGGTCATGGTGGCTCGACCATCACCCAGCAAACGGCCAAACTGTTGTGCCTTGGTGTCGAGTACGATCCAAAGACATGGAAGGATGAATCCGCTTACGAAGCCGACTGTCGTCGCACGACCCTTTGGCGCAAAGCCAAGGAAGCACTGTTTGCCATGGCAATGGAGGCCAAGTACTCCAAGTCGGAAATCCTGACGATCTATTTCAACCGTGCCTACCTTGGCGCGGGGACGCGTGGCTTCGAGGCCGCCGCGCAACGCTATTTCGGAAAATCCGCAAACAATGTGAACGTATCCGAGGCCGCGATGCTGGCAGGTCTGCTCGTCGCGCCCACCACCTATGCCCCGACCAACAACCTGCAGCGCTCACAGGACCGCGCAAACCTGATCCTCGGCCTGATGGAAGATCAGGACTACCTCTCACCCAAAGACACCGCTGTCGCCAAGGCGAATCCCGCGCAATTGTCGCGCGCTGCAGAAGCCCGCGCAGGGGGCTATTTCGCCGACTGGGTGATGGAGACCGGCCCTGCCTTCCTGACCAGCGACACGACCGAGGACGTCGTGATCCGCTCGACCATGGATCCGCGCATGCAGAAAGCCGCCGAGGCTGCGCTGAAACACGTCTTTGACACCAAGGTGCGAGAAGGGTCAAAGGCGCAGGCCGCTATCGTTGTCATGTCTTCTGACGGGGCGGTCCGTGCAATGGTGGGTGGCCGACGAACGAAAGTCTCGGGCGCCTTTAACCGGGCAACCATGGCAAAGCGCCAGACCGGTTCAGCTTTCAAGCCCTTCGTCTACGCGGCAGCTCTGGATTATGGGTTTACCCCGAACGCTACCGTGGTGGACGAGCCCTATTGCCTGCATGTTCCGGGGTCAGGGGAATATTGTCCCAAGAACTACACCAAGGACTTCAAGGGCAAGGTGACATTGACCCAGGCTCTCGCCCAATCCCTGAACATCCCTGCTGTGAAAGTGTCCGAAGAAATGGGACGGGACGCTGTGCGCGGGATCGCCTCTGACTTTGGCATTGAAAGCGACTTGGCAGATGGTCCTGCCCTCGCGCTTGGGGCGTCGGAATCGACATTGTTGGAAATGACTGGCGCCTATGCCGGCATCCTGAACGGTGGCCTGTCCGTCACGCCCTACGGATTGATCGAACTCCGCCTTCAAGGCGAGGACAAACCGCTCTTCACGCAACAAGGTGGGATGGGAGAGCGGGTCATCACGTCGGATGCCGCGAAAGGCCTGACATACATGATGTCACGCGTGATCGACGAGGGAACAGGAACGCGGGCTCGCCTTCCGGGACGTGAAGCTGCCGGCAAGACCGGGACGACATCCGCCGCGCGCGATGCGTGGTTCCTCGGCTTTACCGCGGATTATGTGGCCGGTGTCTGGATGGGATATGACGACAACACACCGCTGACGGGCGTAACCGGTGGCGGCCTGCCTGCCGAAATCTGGAAAGAGACCATGATCCGGGTTCACGACGGCCTTCCTGCCCGCGCGCTGCCGATGACCATTCCACGCCGCGTGAATCCCTTGGCACAAACGAACAACGGCTGGCCAACCCGCACCAATAAGCGAAAACCCAGGACGGATAGCGGATCGGACACGGTGGAACGTATTCTGATCGATATCTTGCGGGGCGTGTTGAACAACTAAAAGCCCCGGTCCAGACCGGGGCTTCTACCCACGACGTAGGCCGGGGCCTACCCCGCTTTCTTCAAATCCTGAATCAACAAGTCGATATTGCCACGACGCGCATCGAGCATCGCACCAATTTCAGCCCGCTCACTGGCCAACATGTTGATTCCCTCGATCACCATGTTGAAGAACAGGTTTTTACCACTCTTGTCCGAAACAAGAAACTTTACGTCAAAAGGCGCGGACCCCGGCAGATGCGCAGTAGTGGACACCTCGAAGAAGCTTTTCACCGGCTTGGCATCCTCGACGACCAAACGCCCGCCGATGAATTCGCGGAACCGCCTTCCGTATTTACGCGCCATGTAGCCCCGAAAAGCCCTGGTGAATGCATTCATCTGAGACCGGCTTGCCGAACGTGCAGCAATCCCCAAGGCCGAGCGCGCAATAATCGGCACATCCGCGTAGCGGGCAAAAATCCCTTCGAAATCATCCAACATCCGCGCTTCGGATTTCCCGGAAGATATCACAGCGTTCACTTCCCCCACCATCTGGTCGATGATCGCGCGCGCCTGTGTCGTACTCAGAGCGAATGCTGGTACTGGCAGGGCCGAGACCACAGTTGCACCAGACACTCCGGCTAAAAAGTAACGACGGGACAAATTACTCTGCATAAGGGTCCTCGTAAGGATCAAAATATTCTTCTTCATCCAAGCCATTGGCAAGCCTGAAGCGGCGGTTCTGTAAATAGGTCAGGCGCGTCTGCACATAGCTATCTGCACTGTCATATAAGATCGAATCCACCGTATTGGAGAAGTCGTGGCGATCACCAAGGCGTGAACCGGCATTGGTCACGGTTTGCACAGTACGCACATCGTTGTCGAACATAGAGTCGATCGGATTCATCACGAAATCGACCGCCCGGCCAATTGTATCTCGTTCGGTCGAGGCACCAATCAATGGGACCTCGAGATAGGCGCCTTCTTTGGCGCCCCAAACATGCATGGTTTCCCCGAAATCGGTATCGCGTTCTTCCAATCCCATAGCCGCAGCAACGTCGAACGTTCCAGCGATTCCGACGGTACTGTTAAAGAGGAACCGTACGGAATTATGGGCCGCATCATCGACCCGCCCCTGCAGCAGACCGTTCACCACATTGCTAGGCTCACCCAGATTGGACGCAATATTGCTAACACCCTGCCGGACCGGGCGCGGAACAATGGTTCCGTAGACCTGAGAAACCGGGCGGATAACGGCTTGATCCACTCCCTTGTTGAAGGCGTGCACCTTGCGGTTGCCGTCCTCGAAAGGATCAGCATAGCCGGTTGATGGATCGGGATCGGCACAAGCTACCAGAAATAGAACAGCGCTCATGGCCAGAGCTTGCGAAAACCGCGTCATTCAAATGTACCTTCGTTCTTACCCGCCGAAACGAGCCAATTCTTTCTGCGCAAAATAGGCATGCCACGCGTATTGCCCAGAGTAGCGGATAATATTTTCACTAGGCAAGTTGCCCGAGGGTTACAACGGAGGAAAATCTCCATTCGCTGGTTAAACTGGCAGTCGCTCAAGTTTGCACCGAACTTCGTCAGGTGTTTGCGCGTTCGCAGCAACCGCGCTAGCGTCGGATCGACACTGTCAGAGGAAGGACATTGCCATGGGCACGATTGACAACAAACTGCAAGAACTGGGTTTGACACTGCCCGATGCCCCGGCTCCAGCCGCCAATTATGTACCTTTCGTGAGGGCGGGTGATCTGCTGCATGTGTCCGGTCAAATTTCAATGAAAGACGGCGTGTTCATTACCGGGAAGGTTGGGAAAGATCTCACCGTCGAAGAAGGTGCAAAGGCTGCAGAAGCCTGCGCTCTGGCATTGCTTGCACAGGCCCGATCCGCTTGCGAAGGAGACCTCGGCAGGGTCGTGAGACTGGTCAAATTGGTGGGCTTTGTGAATTCCACCCCAGAGTTCGATCAACAACCTGCGGTCATCAATGGTGCCTCGGACCTGATGGTCGCCGTATTGGGCGATGCCGGACGCCATGCACGGTCAGCGGTTTCGGCGGCATCGCTGCCATTTGGCGTGGCGGTCGAGATCGAAGCGGTGTTTCAGATCAGATGACTGCTCTGCCCGAAAGTCTTCTGAAGGTTCCTTTGGCCCATCGCGGCCTGCATGACCTATCTGCGGGGCGGCCCGAAAACTCTCTTGCGGCCATCCACGCGGCTATTGATGCCGGGTATGGGGTCGAGATCGACATCCAGCCGTCATCGGACCGGGTCGCAATGGTCTTCCACGACTATGATCTGCGCCGCCTGACCGGCGAACGCGGACCTGTTTCGCAGCGGCACGCCCACGAGTTGGAACAAATACCCCTGTCAGGTGGAAGCGAAGGAATACCGACACTGCGACAGGTTCTGGACCTCGTCGCGGGCCGGGTACCGCTTCTGCTTGAGGTCAAGGATCAGGACGGCACAATGGGGCCTGCTGTTGGCGCTTTGGAGCGCGCCATCGCCGAGGAGATCGACGGCTACACCGGCGATCTGGCCCTGATGTCTTTCAATCCCAACAGTGTTTCCATCTTGGCAGAACTCCTGCCGGACCGGACACGTGGTCTGGTCACCTGTGACTACAGCGCGCAGGATTGGCCTTTCCTGCCCGAAGAAACCCGCGATCGCCTGCGTGGCATCCCTGATTTCGCATCCGTTGGCGCAAGCTTCATCAGCCACAAGGCGTCCGATCTTGCCAGCCCCCATGTCGCCGAGATCAAATCACAGGGTGCCGCAATCCTGTGCTGGACGGTCAAATCCGTGGCAGAAGAGGCGCAAGCGCGACAGATCGCAGACAATATTACCTTCGAAGGCTATGCCGCCGCACATACTCCGGCTTGACCTCGCGCCCGGACCGACCAGTTTAGGACTGGAAACAGGAAATTGGGTATGGACGCCACTCCGATCGAAATTCGCACCCATCAAAGCCTCGCCTCCATCCCGGCGGCAGAGTGGGATGCATGCGCGGCGCCAGAATCTGCCGATGGGGGTCGCCCATTGGACCCGTTCACGACGCATCGCTTCCTGCTGGCGCTCGAGGAAAGCGGTTCGGTCGGGCGGGGCACAGGCTGGCATCCGCAATACCTGACCGCCCATGCGGGCGAGGTGATGATCGCGGCCGCGCCGCTCTATGCAAAGAGCCACAGTCAGGGCGAATACATCTTCGATCATAACTGGGCCCATGCGCTGGAAAATGCGGGCGGGCGATATTATCCGAAACTGCAGGTTGCCGTGCCGTTTACCCCGGCCACAGGCCGCCGATTCCTGACCTTGCCCGGCTTCGAACACACTGGCCGCGCCGCGCTAGTTCAAGGTGCGGTTCAGATCGCTGCGGACAACAACCTGTCTTCCCTCCACATCACCTTCTGCACCGAGGAGGAAGCCAAAGCGGGCCGCGCAATCGGCCTGATGCACCGCACCGGGCAACAGTTCCACTGGGAAAACCGAGGCTATGCGGATTTCGACGCCTTCCTTACCGACCTATCTTCGCGCAAACGCAAGAACATTCGAAAGGAACGCGCCCAAGCGCAGGGATTCGGCGGACGCATCCTAACCCTGACCGGTGATCGGATCGAACCTGAACACTGGGACACATTCTGGCGGTTCTATCAGGATACCGGGTCGCGCAAATGGGGCAGGCCCTATTTGACCCGCCAGTTCTTTGACATCACGCAGGAAACCATGCGCGACGACATGCTGCTGGTTCTTGCGGAACACGACGGCGACTATCTGGCTGGCGCGCTCAATTTCATTGGGCGAGAGGTGCTCTATGGGCGCTATTGGGGCTGCACCGCTCACCTGCCCTGCATGCATTTCGAGCTCTGCTACTATCAAGCCATCGACTATGCTATCGCGCATGGTTTGCGGGCAGTCGAAGCGGGCGCTCAGGGTGAACATAAGTTGGCGCGGGGCTATATGCCGGTCACGACGCATTCCCTGCACTGGGCCGCTGATCCGGGCTTTGCCAAGGCCATTGCTGAATATCTTGAGGCAGAGCGCAATGCGGTTTGTGATGAAATTGAAATCCTAACCGCCTATGGTCCCTTCCGAAAGACGCAAGAGGATGACCATGACTGACCACCCAACAGACGAAGACCTTGCACCATTGCTGGCCAAGGGCTGGCAGGTGGTCGAACGCCGTGACGCGATCACCAAGACGTTTCAATTCGCGAATTTCGTCGAGGCGTTTGGGTTCATGACCCGAGCTGCTCTTTGGGCCGAGAAATGGAACCACCACCCGGAATGGACAAATGTCTATAAGACGGTAGAGGTCACTCTGACATCTCATGATGTTGGCGGCCTGACCGACCGCGACGTCAAGCTTGCAAAGAAAATGGATACCCTGCTCTGAACTCCTCAGAGACCTGACCTACGGAGTTACCAGTATGACCACCATACTAATCAACATTGGCTACGCGATCGCCATCGCTGCTGGCGCATTCTGGGCCAGTGGTTTAGCAAAGAAACAGCTCGACAAGCTGGGCACGCAGCATGATGAGCTTGACGTCACTCTGATGCGGTTCGCCGGCAGTCTGGCCCGATATGCCATCCTTGCCATCGCCGCCATCTTTATCCTTGGACGCTTTGGGATCGAGACCACGTCTCTGGCGGCTCTGGTCGGTGCGACCGGCCTTGCCATCGGTCTGGCGCTGCAAGGCACCTTGTCGAACGTGGCGGCCGGGGTCATGCTGATTGGCTTCCGTCCCTTCAAGGTCGGTGACTATGTCGAAGCTGGAGGCCACGCCGGTACGGTTTCGGCGATAACGATGTTCACCACCGAACTGACGACACCGGACAACATCCAGATCATCATCCCCAACGGCGATGTCTTTGGCGCGGCGATCACGAATTATTCCTATCACGACACCCGCCGCGTGGATTTCCTATTTGGTGTCTCTTACTCCAGCGATCTGAAACTGGCCGAGGAGACAATCCGCAACTGCATCGAGGCCGACGACCGACCGCTTTCCGATCCCGAACCGCTCGTGAAAGTATCGAACCTTGGCGGCAGCTCGGTTGATTTCACCGTTCGCGTCTGGTGCAACTCATCGGACTACTGGAACCTGAAGTTCGACATGACCCGTGCGGTGAAAGAGGCGTTTGACGCCAACGGGATTGACATCCCCTTCCCGACCCAGACGGTCATTCACCAAAACGCTTGACCAAAGCAGAGGCCCCGAAGTTTTCTTCGGGGCCTTTCCTTTCCGGTGTATCGCTCAAAGCGTGGCGAGAAACTTTTCGCCAGTAGAAACGTCGCACACGCCCGGATCGTCAACACTGACGGCAGTCACAACACCGTCTTCCACGATTGCGGCATAGCGGTTCGAACGTCCGATCAGCCCGATGTGCGGTGCGGTAAAGGCCATGTCGAGCGCGTTGGTCAATTGCGCCTCGGCATCACCAAGAAGCGAGATTCCGGCCTCGGTCGCGCCGGTGGCCTCGCCCCAGGCTTTCAAAGCGAACGGGTCATTCACCGCGATACAAATGATCTCGTCCACACCCTTTTCGCGGAACTGATCCGCCGTCCTGATGAAACTGGGCAGGTGAATGGTCGAACACGGGCCGGTAAAGGCGCCGGGCAAGGCAAAGATCACAACCTTCCGGCCTTTCAGAACATCCTGAAACTGCACATTCTCGGGGCCATCCTCGCCCATTCTGACCATCCGAGCGTCCGGCAGTTTATCTCCAACCGAAATTCCCATGGCTGTCTCCTTCACGCATTGCCATTCCGTTTGTCCCAGTTATAGGCTGCTGCCGGAAGCGCTGCCAGAAAAGATGAGGGTGAAATGTCGGATATTGTCGTGATCGGCGCCGGTCAGGCGGGTTGCTCACTTGTGGTAAAGCTGCGCGCCCTTGGTCATGAGGGCAAAATTACTCTCATTGGTGAAGAGGCCGCCCCACCCTATCAGCGCCCGCCCCTGTCAAAAGCTTATCTTCTCGGCGAGATGGAGCGCGAACGCCTGTACCTGCGCCCCGAACATTTCTACGCCGACAACGAGATTGATCTGAAGCTGTCGGACACTGCCGTCGCGGTCGACCGCAAGGACAAGGTTGTCGTCGCGGGTGGCGAAACCTTTGCCTATGACAAGCTGGCGCTCACCACAGGTTCGGTTCCCCGTCGGCTTCCCGGCGCGATTGGCGGAGAGCTGGCAGGTGTCCATGTCGTACGCACATTGTCTGACGTCGACGCCATGGCCCCATCCTGTACCGAAGGCGCGCGGGTCCTGATTGTGGGCGGAGGCTATATCGGATTGGAAGCCGCCGCAGTCTGCGCCAAGTTGGGAATGCAGGTGACGCTGATCGAAATGGCACCGCGTATCCTGCAACGTGTGGCCGCGCCTGAAACCTCGGACTTTTTCCGCGACCTGCACCGCCAGAACGGCGTCGATATACGCGAAGGCGTCGGGCTGGATTGCTTGCTGGGTGATGACCGAGTGACCGGGGCGCACCTCACCGACGGTACAGAACTTCTTCTGGACATGGTTATCGTCGGGATCGGCATCACCCCTGCGACGACCGTTGCCGAAATGTGCGATTTGAACATCGACAACGGCATAGCCGTCGACCTTTACGGCCGCACCTCGGACCCGGACATCTATGCTGCGGGCGATTGCGCCTCGTTCCCGTACAAAGGAGGCCGCATCCGGTTGGAAAGCGTTCAGAATGCGATTGACCAAGCCGAAATCGTCGCGCGAAACATGATAGGCGAAGAGGCAGAATACCATCCCTCGCCGTGGTTCTGGTCGGATCAGTATGACGTGAAGCTGCAAATTTCCGGGCTGAATGCAGGCTACGATCAGGTGGTCGTGCGTGAAAAGCACGGAGCACGGTCCCACTGGTACTACAAAGGGAACACGCTGCTCGCCGTCGACGCGATGAATGCGCCCCGCGCCTACATGGTAGGCAAGCGCTTGCTGGAGGCGGGCAAGTCGCCGTCACCTGAAACCGTCGCGGACACCTCCATCGTTATCAAGGACCTGCTGCGGGCATGAGGATCATTGCCGGACAATTCAAGGGTATGGCCCTAGCCTCGGTCGGCAAGGGCGACGTGGGGGCTCATTTGCGCCCCACAACCGATAGGGTGCGGGAAAGCCTGTTCAATCTGCTGTTGAATGGCGGTTACGGCGACCCGGTGGACGGTGCAAGGGTGCTGGACCTGTTCGCAGGCACCGGGGCGCTCGGCTTGGAGGCCCTGTCTCGCGGGGCCGCTCAGGTGACTTTTGTCGATGACGGGGTAAAGGCCCGAAGCCTGATCCGTGAGAATATCGAGAAATGCCGGGCGCAAGGCGTAACCCGCCTGTATCGCCGCGATGCGACACGATTGGGCGAGAACCGGGGGGCAGGTTTCGACCTGATCTTCCTTGATCCGCCATATGGCAAGGGGCTCGGCACGCAGGCGCTGACCTCGGCACAGGAAGGCGGCTGGCTGGCCCCGAATGCGCTGGTTGTCTGGGAAGAAAGCACCCCACAAACCGCACCTGAGGGGTTTGAACTGCTGGATTGCCGCAAATATGGTGACACGCATATCACCATTCTGCAGGCCCCAAACGGCGCCTAAACACTGCAGATAAACCGGTTTTTCCCGAAATAGTGAGCCCCGAAAGGGTGTTTTCGTGCTACCCTAAGCCCATGACCGACCTGTCCGGCCCCGCGGACACAAGATTGTTCGCCCGTTCTGGCAGGCCAACAATCTTGTGTGAAAGGAGGGTTGGAATGGTTGAAACCATTGGTAATCCACTCACTTGGACAGGGGATGCGGTGTTTGGCGCCAGCCGTCGGATCGGCGAGGCCGCCGACCATTTGGGCGCGCGTGACTCCGCGACGCCCCATGTCCAGAAATTGAAATCCGAAGACTTACTGCTGGCCCTTGTTTTGGGCTTTCGTGACTTTGCTGCCATGCGGACGGACGTGCTGTTTCTCGTTGTCCTCTACCCGTTCATGGGGGCCGCGCTCACTTTGATGGCCTTCAATGAAGGGCTGTTGCCACTGATCTTCCCGATGGCCTCGGGCTTTGCCCTGTTGGGGCCAGTGGCTGCGATCGGCCTATATGAGATGAGCCGCCAGAGAGAAGCCGGACATGACATCGGCTGGTTCGGCGCGTTGGGCGTATTACGATCCAAGATCCTTGGGCCAGTGCTTGTGCTGGGAATGTACCTGATGGCGATTTTCGCGATCTGGTTATTCGTAGCCTGGGCGATCTATGCCTCAACCCTTGGACC
>CAYFXM010000024.1:0-20171 GCA_964346965.1 uncultured Actibacterium sp.
GGTGAAGTCGTCTTCGCCGTGGCGGATACAGGACATTTCTGTCAGCACCCGACCGCGGTCGTCAGAGAGGTAGATCAGGTTCATCCGTCCCACCTTGGGCAGCGCCCCAGCGACGGTGCCGCGCAACCACTCTGCCGCGCCGTCGCCTGACAGCGTGTAACGAGAGAAGCCACACATATCGATGACACCCACACCGTCGCGGACGGCTTCAACTTCCTCACGAACCCGAGGCTCCCACGGGCCGGAACGGTTCCACGTATGGGTCGCTTCTTCGCTGGTATCGTCACCGTCCTTGGCGAACCAATTGGCGCGTTCCCAGCCGTTATAGGCGCCCATCTGTGCCCCGTCGGCGATCAGACGGTCGTGGTTAGGCGAGGTCTTTCGGTCCCGCTCTGCCGGCCATTCGTGATGCGGGAAATGCATGGCGTATTCATGGCCATAAGTCTCAAGCGCTTTGCCAAGATTGTATTGCGGGTCGGTGTAATCGGTGTAGCGGCGCGGATCGACCGCCCACATGTCCCACTCTGTGTGCCCATGCATGATCCATTCCGACATGACCTTACCCGCGCCACCGCCTTGAGCGATGCCGAAAGTGAAG
The DNA here is from genome assembly GCA_964346965.1 of uncultured Actibacterium sp. Classification (GTDB taxonomy): domain Bacteria; phylum Pseudomonadota; class Alphaproteobacteria; order Rhodobacterales; family Rhodobacteraceae; genus Actibacterium_B. The sequence continues at coordinate 599 of CAYFXM010000024.1, forward strand.
CTATGCGCCTCAAACGCATTCGGAACACCGGGCATCGGGCCAATCATCGGCAAGCCGTCGGGCGCATAGGGGATCGGGCCGTTGATATTGCGCGACACGCCTTGGGTACCAAGCAGCGGAACCCGCTCCATCGCGTCCATGATGTACCATTCCAGCCGGTCCAGATCGTCCGGGTAAAGCTGGAAGCTGAAATCATCGGGCATCGGGTTGTCGTCGGTGACCCACGCAGGCTGACAGTTCCGCTCATACGGCCCAAGGTTCAGGCTGAACGTGTCTTGGCGCAGGTAGTAAGAGCTATCGACGTCGCGCAGCATCGGGACCTTGCGGCCGTGCTCTTTGGTCCATGCCTCGATCTTTGGGATGGCTTCGGTCAGGAAGTACTGATGGCTCATCACGGTCAGGGGCACTTTGCGCCCGCCGTGCGGCAGAAACCACTCGCCCACACGCGCGGCATAGTAGCCAGCCGCGTTCACCACATAGTCGCAGCGGATGTCGCCCTTTTCGGTGTGAACAACCCACTCGCCACCCTCGCGGCTGACACCTGTCGCGGGGGTAAACCGCGCGATCTTGGCCCCATGCGCCCGCGCGCCCTTGGCCAAGGCTTGGGTCACCTGTGAGGGATCGATGTCCCCATCCAGAGGGTCCCACAGCCCGCCTTCCAGATCATGGGTCTCCATGAAGGGGAAGTGCTGCTGCAGCTCGTCCGGGGTGCACATATCCATCTGCAACCCCATATGGGCCGCCATGCCACGCACCCGGTCGAACTCCATCATTCGTTCGTGGGTATGGGCCAGACGCACCGCGCCGGTGACGTGATAGTTGATGGGATAATCGACCTCTTCGGCCAGACCGCGATACAGTTCCAGCCCATAGCGCTGCATGTTCATCACACCATAGCTGGTCGAGAAGTTGGGGCAGTTGCCTGCCGCGTGCCATGTGGACCCGGCGGTCAGCTCGTTCTTCTCAAGCAAGACACAATCGGTCCAGCCCGCTTTGGCCAAGTGGTACAGGGTCGAGACACCAACGACCCCGCCCCCGATAATGACAACCCGTGCTGTAGATGGAAGTGACATGGGAACCTCCTAGTAAATCGGTGGAGAAATCACCCAAACCGCAAGCACGGGGGCGTCATAGGGGTTGGCCCACCGAAAGGCAGCCTCTTTGATGCGGAAGCTGTCGCCGGTTTCGACGGTGAAGGCTTCGCCGTCGATCCAGATGTCCAGCTTTCCAGAGATGATGTACCCCACTTCAGTCGTGGGGCGCTGAACCGGATTTGTGATCGAGGCACCGGGCAGGAAGGTCGAGTGGATGACTTCGAAATCATCGGTCAGGTCCGGCGAAACCAAGGCCTCTATCAACCCGCTTTCACGCTCACCAATTGCACGGCGCGCGGCAGAGCGCACGATACGCCCCTGTTCGTCTACCTTTGCGGTTGCGGTTCCGAAAAACAGGGACAGAGGAACTTCGAACACCCCTGCGATCTGGCGCAGGTCGTCCATGGTCGGCGTCGAGATATCCCGCTCGATCTGCGACACCCAGCCGACGGAACGGTCCAGCCGCTGAGCAAGCTCGTCCAGCGTCATCTTCCGGGACTTCCGAAGCGCCCGAATGTCTTTGCCAAGCGTGGCGGGGAAGGTCATAGCAGCCCCCATCGACTCACCTTTCGTGAAATTTAGGGGATTTTTTTCACATTATTTGGTGAATTTTTCAAGGATTTTTTCACACCCGGCGAAACTCCCTGTATGAAAGGGGAGCATTGGCATTTAAGAAAGCAGCGACGCGTGTTGCATAAGAAGAGGCTATGGCATCGTTCGCGCGCGTTATTTCAAGGGGTTTTACCTGTCTTTCAGCAGCAAGATTTCGGGCGTTGAACTGGAGACCAACACGCCAAATACTTGGCCATCACGTATATGGTAGCCCACCAAATTCGAAAAAACTCTCTGACCGCCAGCTCGGTTGCAGCAACCTAGAAGCTCCACTGGAGCCGCATCAGACCAGCGGTCGACCGCTCGCCACCGATATGACCGTAATTTGTTGAGTGGCGCATACCCAAGTGCAGTTCGGCACGGTCAAAGACTTTGCGGCGATAATCAAAGCCGATGTCGACCTGACTGGTCGACGGGCTGAGATCAACCTCATGAGTGGTGTATTCCAGCGCACTCAAAGCTGTTCGGCTGGACGCCGCCGTGACATACGCCGATCCATTCACGATTTTCACCGGTCGTTCGGCATAAAAAGTCACCGTGTCTCCGGTTTCGAAAAGGTTCGCCCGACCGTATGAGAGCCCAAAACTTGCATAGTTCAAACGGTCGAAATCACTGATCAGACCTGCGCCAGATGCTGTTGCAACCCCAAATTGTCCGGCAAGACTTATCGCCGATTGTTGGCCTAGCGGCACTGTCAATGAGAGGTCCACTCCCGAAGCAACGGAGTTGAATTGTCCACTGGCGTCGGAAGAAACGATACCTAGCACCGAATCCGCATCATGAACGGTGGAGAACCCCACTTTCAACGTGCTGGCGCCCAATTGCTTTAGATAGGCGGCGTCAAAACCAATGGCCTTTTCCTCTTCATCGGACACCAGAAGAGTGAATTGTGTGTTCTGGTTGGTAAACAGATTGAATTTCGCGCCCTCAAATTCGTCCAGCAGATTGCTCTGACTGTAGGCAGTGAACACTTCCTCATCATCCAGCTCAAAGCTGTTGCGGGACTCTCCAGCAAGAAGGAGAGCCATTCCTCTCTCTGTCTCGAGATTTGCGTATTGCGTGCTGGCCGCATCGGAGATCAACTGGTTTTTCTCGGTAGACTGCGCCGCGAAGGAAGACGCCGTAACGTTGAAATCCCCTTTCAGTTGGTCGCTCGACAGCACCTTAATCTCGGACAGACCTTGGAGAAGTGTGTCGCCGCTCGCGCCCCCACCGGTGATCGAAGCCTGACCTGCGACCAATGGGGCACCCGCCGCAGTCAGTGTAGACATGCTTCCTATCGGTAATAAGGCCGCGCGCAGGTCCATCAATCCATGTCCGAACTCTGCGTTATAGCCGTGCGCGTACCCGCCGTCGAAAACCAACTCGTCGGTATGGGCGAAGAAGGTATTGTCTGCAGACGCGAGCAAGCGGTTGCGTAATTCGGCAGATGACAGGGAAGGGAATGCTTCCGCCAACAAGGCTAAACCGCCGGAAACTTGCGGTGCGGCAAGGGAGGATCCGGTACCGATGCTGTAGCTGGAGTTACCTGAGGAATCCGCGAACACGGTCGAACCATCTGCTCCTAGGCACCATCGGGCTGCCTCGAAACATGCGGCGGAAAGTCGGACAGGCGTGCTGAAGCTGTCCGTTACCGAGTTATACGGCACAAAGAGGTTGATGACCTTAAGCCAACCCTGCTCAAGTTCGGGCAAAAGAACGGGGAGCGCCGGCATATAGGCGCTGTCGCTTCGCGTCTCGTCATTGTCCGCAGCGAACACGACAACCGAGTTAGAGGTGAAATCGATCAGATCCGATTGAAACCCGGCTTCCGGAAAAATGGCACTGAAAAGCGATAGATCATACGCGGATATCCCGAAAATGTCCCCGCTAATGTCTGAGGGGCCCCAAGAATTGTTATGCGCGATAACACCGTTCGCTGCAGCGTCCTGAATCGAATCCTCCCAGCTTGTCGTTCCACCTCCAAGAGCTGACCAGGCAAACAGACGCAAATTTGCGTTTGGCGCGACACCTTCAATCAAACCGCCGTTGTCGGTCCCCGCCGCGATTGACGCGACGGCCGTGCCGTGGTCATCCATCGCTGCGTTATTCACATTTGTCACGGTCCGACCGTCCGCGGCCAGTTCGTCATGCGAAAAACGGAAACCGGAATCGTAGATAGCGATCGTTTGTCCCGCGCCTGTCAATCCAGCGCCGCGAGCATATTCCAGGTTGATCGCTGCGTAGGACCAGTTGCTGTTCGAGGGAAACGTCCCGGATCCGAAGGTATCCTGCCAACGACTATATTGTTGGGCAACAAACGTTGCGGCGTTCCTCGCGGTCGAGACAGCCGTTGCCAAAGAGCTAATGGTGCTGAAATCGGAGATAGACGTCAGCTCAATGTCAACGCCGCCATCATCGTATAAAAAGCCCCCAACATACCCAAGAAGATAGTTACCTGCTGGACCGCCACCGGAAGAAGGCGAACCGTCATCGCCTCCTCCGCCGCAGGCGGCAAGTGAGACGGCTAAACTAAAAAGAACGAAGGATGCTTTTACCCGTTGGCAAACGACTGTTCGACAATTCATTTTATCTGCTCGGCCTCTGTATCCGGTAGTTTGAAAGGATCTAATTTGGTGGAATATTTTGGGATCCTCGACGTTTGTCATTATTGTCCATTTTTTCCTGCTTGCATATCGCAGAGCGTCTAATATTGGATTTCATGGCAAGGTATCGCCGTGCGGCCACCTAGGCTCTGCTCAGCGTGGTTCTCTGCCGCTTGGCCAACCTCTCAGCGATGACCGATTTTGTTCACGCACATCAACAGGCGACAATGCGAGCATCAGGTGAAAATTGAAGCAAAATGGCGCGAAAAAATAGCTGGTCTCTGCGCACATTTTTCAACATCGTATCACGCCTGAACTAGACCGGTTACTGTGCAGCGCGAACCATGTTCCACGCCCGTTCGACGACCTCTACTAATCCATCTATGTGCCGTTTGCCGGTTGGGCCTGAGATGACCGAGAACCGCAGGACCGTTTCGCCCTGCCATTCCGCAGGCCTTACGAACACCCGTTGCGTTGCATTAACTAGCTGGGCCAGCTCGGCAACAACGGCTGTCCTTTGATCCGCTGGAACATCCAGCGATACAACAACCTGATTAAGTTGCACGCGGTTCACAACCTGAAAGCCCGAAATATCGGACAGCTTTCCAGCCAGCCTTTCAGCGGCACCACAATGTCTGGCAACAATCTCGCGCACCCCTTGCCGACCCGCAGCCCGCAAAACGGCCCAAGCTGCAAATCCCCGTGCCCGGCGCGAAAGCTCTGGATTGTATTCGGTCGGATTGCGACCATCCTCGGGGGATTGGTTGAGATACCCCGCCGTGATATCCATGGCACGACGATGAGCCTGTTCGTCTTTTACGATAGCAAAACCTGAATCGTAGGGAATTTGGAGCCACTTGTGCCCATCGACAGACCAACTGTCTGCCAATTCCAGGCCTCGGGTCAGGGTCGCCTTTTCAGGTAGCACCCGCGCCCACAGGCCAAAAGCGCCGTCGACGTGAACCCAGGCGTCGTTCCGCTTCGCAATCTCCGCGATTTGGGTGAAGTCCTCAAACCCGCCAGAATTTATATGCCCGGCCTGAGACACCACGATCTTTGGTCCGCTCACCTCCTCCATCAACTCTTTTAGCGACTTCACAGACATCAACCCGGCTTCGTCGCACGGCAGCTCCACGATATTGGAAGCACCAAACCCGAGCAGGCGCAAAGCTGCGAAATTGGTAGCATGGGCATCTTCGCTGATGAAAACGCGCACTTTCGGCGCGCCCTGCAAACCTTGCTTCTCGAAATCATAACCTGCCCGTAACAGCACTTCAGATCGCGCGGCGGCAAGACCAACGAATGCCGCCATTGTGGCACCTGTCACGAATCCAACAGAACTTTCCCGGGGCAAATCCAAAAGTTCCAACAGCCAGTCGGCGACGGCCTCTTCCGCGATTGCGGCCGCAGGAGAGGTCTGAAAAATACCTGCATTCTGCCCCCAGATCGAGGTCAACCAGTCTGCGGCAACGCCCACTGGGTCGGACCCTCCCATAACCCAGGCAAAAAAATTCGGGTCGGTGTTACCGACCAAGCCCGGTTCGGCAGCGGAAATGAGATCGTCGATGACCTTTTCGGGCGCATCACCCCTTTCAGGCAACGCGCGACAAAAGGCCCGCCTCAGCTCCTCGACCGAAGCCTCGGGGTGCAATGGGTGGGGCCGCTGGCGGAACTCTTTCCCATAGGCAGCCGCCCTGTTGAGCGCGGCCAGATACGGCGGGATGTCGGCCGGGCTATTCATCGCGGATGTAGCCAAGTCGGCAGGAAACTGTACGCGTCGCGTTGCATGTCGGCATCGAACTCGACCCCTGCCTGTTTCAGTCGTTCATGCAGCGAACGGTCGTTGAAGGCATCGAAGGTTTCGGTTGCGCCTCCGACAGGCTTGCCGCCGACGAAGATTTGCGGGATCGTCGGCACCCCTGTCAGGTTGCGCAGAACAACGCGAATATCTCCGCCGAGGTTGTCTTTCTGCAGCGGCACCGAGTCCAGGTCGACCGAGTGATAGGGGATACCCGCTTCGGCGAACATCTTACGCACGGACCAGCAGAATTCGCACCATTCCAGAGCAAACATGACGACCGGTTGCTCCGCGAGAACCTTCTCGACGAATTCGGTGGCGTGGGGCTTGGCCTCCTCGTCTACAACCGTCGGCGCCGCTCCACCTGACGCATCAAAACGATAGCCAGGGGTGGACCGGGAAAGCTCCATCTCTTCCTCGGACATGGTTTCGGCGACATCCTCGAAAAGAGGGGTCGTCATGTAGCGCTCTCCAGTGTCTGGGATCATGGCGAGGATCCGGCTGCCGTCGGGCGCGGTCTCTGCCACCTTTAACGCTGCAGCGAAAGTCGCGCCTCCACTGATGCCGCAAAAGATACCCTCTTTACTTGCAAGGTCCCGTGCAGCCTGCAGCGCGTCGCTTCCCGCAATCGGCTGGAAAGCGTCGATCACCTTCGCGTCCAATGCGTCCTGCGCCAGTTTCGGAATGAAGTCAGGCGACCAGCCTTGCATGAGGTGCGGTCTGAACATGGGATGGCTTGCTGTCGGGCGACCGTCAGCATCACGTTCCTGCGCGATGCCGCTGGATAGGATCGGCACATTGTCCGGTTCGGTCACGACGATTTTAGTCGTGGGGCTTTCCGCCCGCAGAACCCGCGACACACCTTTTAGTGTGCCCCCGGTCCCAAAGCCGGACACCCAGTAATCCAGTCCGATTTCCTTGAAATCATCAAGGATCTCCCGTGCAGTTGTGCGGGAATGCATGTCGGCATTCGCCTCGTTTTCGAACTGTCGGGCAAGGAACCAACCGTGCTTCGCAGCCAGTTCTTCGGCCTTGGCAATCATGCCCGAACCTTTTTCGGCGGCCGGGGTCAGGATAACCTGCGCCCCAAGGAAGCGCATCATCTTGCGCCGCTCGACGCTAAAGTTCTCGGCCATTGTCACCACCAGCGGGTAACCTTTGGCCGCACAGACCATCGCCAGCCCGATGCCGGTGTTACCTGAGGTCGCCTCGATCACCGTTTGTCCGGGCTTCAGCGTACCGTTGGCCTCGGCGGCTTCGATCGCCGCCAAGGCGAACCGGTCCTTGACCGATCCGAGCGGATTGAACGCCTCTAATTTGGCATAAAGGGTCACGTGCTTAGGACCTACATTGTTGATCCGCACGATCGGCGTCTGGCCAACCGTCTCGAGGATCGAATTCTTTGGCCCGGTCATGAAGACAGTATCCTTCCGATTTGCCGGGTCCAACCGGACCGCAGCGTCCAATTTCGTCTGTCTCAGTGAGAATGTCATAGCAGCGCCCTTTCGTCGATGTTTGCGCGGTCAGGCCAGCATCGGCGCGACGCAATGGGCGAAAACAGTGGCCGCTCCAATCGAGCTGACGATCGCCACTTTCTTGCGGCGTGATACGGTCGGCTTCCGCGGCCAAGGGGAATAGGGGCCGACAATCTGGATCGGCGGCAGTTTGAGCTTTTTGCGGTCGGGGGTAGCGGTAATGAAAGTCATGGCTTCAGTCCTTTGGTGTTGGAAAATTCTGCATCTCCTTTGTCGCCCATCGAGCGCAGATGAGCGTGAAATCAGCGTGAAACCTGTCGTGAATTCCCGCCGAAACGGCGTCATTTTTTGTGAATCCTCGTCGAAGCAGCAGATTTTTCTGCATTTTCCATAGCGTGTCGGGCTATGCTGCAATGATTACCAAGGGCCCCATTTATGATCTCCATTCACCTTTTCGGAAAGCTCACGGTCACAGATTCCGCCTGCGCGCCGATCCCGCTGACCGGAGCCAAAACCCTAGGGCTTCTGGCCTACCTTGCCCTCAACACCGAGATGCCCCCGTCACGCGACCGGTTGACAACGCTTTTCTGGGGGGACCGGTTCACTGATCAGGCCCGCCAGAGTTTACGGCAAGCCATCGCCAAGCTCAGGAAGACCCTCATCCACCCAGAGGGCGACACGATTATTACCGACGGAGATCGCGTCGGCCTGAACCCTGAACTTGTGTCAGTCGATGTGGACGAATTCTCGCGGCTTGCCACGCAAGGCGATCCACAGGCGACGCTTGACGCGATCGGCCTGATGAAAGGCCCTTTGCTGGACGGGCTTTATGGCCAGCAGGCCGAATTCGAAGATTGGATCGTCTCGGAGAGACAGCGCTTCTCGATCATGTCGCAAACATTGCTGGAGCGGGCCGCCAAATACGCCCAACAGCAGGGGCAAATGGCCGAAGCATTAGAGTTCGCACGCCGTATGGTGGCTCTTGACCCGTTGCGCGATGCTTCGCAGGCCGTGCTGATCCGCATCCTCGCTCAACGAGGCGAGCGCGCCGCCGCGGTTCAGCAGTTCAACAATTACGAGGAAACCCTGCGCAAGGAACTCGGTGTTGGCCCCGGCGGCGAGCTTTTAAAGCTGATGGAAGAAATTCGCAGCGAAGGGTTCTTTGCACAAGAGGTCCAGTCAACCACTCCGTCTGCTCCCTCCCCTGCAGTCACGGCTTCAGGCCGAACAAGCGTGGCGGTCGTCCCCTTTGCCACGCTGGAGTCAGAAAGCCCCCAGACAATGTTCGTCGAAGGCCTGACCGAGGATGTTACGACCAACCTTTCCCGCTTCAGTTGGCTGGATGTGAAAGCCAGCGTGGAACATGACGGCCCGCGCCTGACCAGCGCCGAGATGAGTTTGTTGGGCCAGGAGTTGGGACTTGATTACGTCGTCCACGGATCGTTGCGTGCTATCGGCAACCGGATACGGCTTACCGTGCAACTGGCGGAGCCCAGCACCGCGCGCTACGTCTGGGTCGCACGCTATGACCGGCAGGCGGAAGACCTCTTCGATCTTCTGGATGACCTGTCTGAAACCATTGCAGCCTCGGTCGAAACAGAACTCGAGCGCCGCGCCGGTCGATCGACACGCACCGTCGCCTTTGAAGATATGGGGGCATGGGATTGCTATCACCGAGGACTGGCAATCCAATACGAATTCAACGGCAGCACGAACCTCGAAGCGCAGAAATATTTCCGGCGTGCCATCGAGTTGGACCCGAATTTCGGACTGGCCTACGCCCGTCTGTCCTATGCCATCGTGATTTCAGCCATCTATTTCGAAGCCGAAAACGTGCAGGACCTGTTGGACGAGGCCCTTGAACTGGCCCAAACCGCTGCCCGGCTAGAACCGGACGACGCGGTGGCGCGGTTTGCCCTAGGCCGGGTCTATCTGGCACGCGGAGAATATGACCGCTCGATTGCTGATCTTCGGGCGGCCATCGAACTCAACCCCGGCATGGCACAAGCCCATTGCGGCTTGGGGGACTCGATGGCCTATTCCGGCCAGTTGGATGACGCGATGGCCTGTTTCAACGAAGCCGTCCGCATCAGCCCCGCCGATCCCTACCGTTGGGCATTTCTTGCCTATGGCGCGACTGCCCTATTGTTCCAAGGTTCTTATGAAAAGGCCGCCGAATGGGCGTCAGAGGCAGAGTCTGTTCCGAATTCACACTACTGGCCAACGGCCATTCGCGCCTCTGCCTTAGCGCACCTGGATCGTATGGAGGAAGCAAAACGGGCGGTTGCCCAGTTGCAAGCCGCCCGTCCGGGGATCACCAGTGATTTTGTGCGCAGCCGGTTATTCTATCTGCGCGATGCCGATCAAATCGAAACCTATGTGTCCGGGCTGCAAAAGGCCGGATTGCCCTAGGCGGCAGCTCCAAACCCAAGATCGGCGAGGGCTCGCGGGCGCGGCAAGGCTTGCACGCTGCGCGCTTTCGGATCGAAAGCAAACAAAGTGTCGCTTCGCCAGAAACTATTGAACGGGTTCCGGATCGATCGTGGAAGTGCGGGCGTCGCGGGAGGCAGCGATCCAGTTTGCGCGAGGGCTTTGTGCATCACGTGCTCACCATGGTTCAGGCCGTAGATTTCCCTCCCGGAAGCCTCGGCGGCGCGCAGGAAGACATGTAACGCACAGTCTGAACTTTGCGCGTAGTCAATCAACGCCCCGCTCACAATCCACAGATCGCAGTCCCGGGGGTCTTCAGGCAACATGCCGAAGAAACTGTTGAACACTTTGATCTGGGTGACAACATGACCCGTCTCCTCCAACCAAAGGCGAAGCTGGGCATCCAGCCGCGCCGGGCTGGTCGAGACTTCCGGATAATGTTCACATGCCAGTAGAATTCCTAAATTTGTCATCTTACCCTCCCTTGGGTAGTGCGGCGGGACTATCCATCCGGCCGCAGCGGCTTACATCAGCACCTTCGCACCGGACTCCAGATAATCCATGGTGTCAGGCGCGGTGCCGATCGTGACCCCGTCGATCAGGTCGTCCTCGGCAATATTCATCACTCCGGCGCAGACCTTGCAGACCCAGATACGCCCGCCCTTTTCGACGAATTCTTCGATCAATTCCTTGACCGGCACATAGCCCGGCGCCGCTAGCCCCTCGGCCCCGCCCAGCACCACGAGGTTCAGTGCGTCGCAGGTCAGAAACATCTTCGCGTCGCCTCGGTTTGCGGCAGCGCAAGCAAGAATGAAGGGAACAGTCGCACGCTCGAGGTCATTGTCACCCCAGCAGCTATTGACGAGATACGACATTTGAAAACTCCTTTGCTGTAAGTCGATTTGAATATCGACATCATGCGAAGGAGATGTGAGCGCGCTGTGAAACCCACCTAAAACCAATGGGAAATTTGCGTGAAATCAAGGCCCAACAGCGTCAATCCGTCAGCGAATAGCGTGAACTTGGACAAACTCTAGGGAGTTCGGTGGCAAGCGCTATTGCCACCGACTTTGTCTACAAAAGCTTAGGTGATTACATCCGGCGCTGCACGACCAAGGCTTTCGATACCGGACAAGGTATGGGCTGCCTCGATTACAGGCTTCAAAGCCTCTTGTGCGTCTTGATTGAGCTTGCCCGGGTCGGTCTCCAGCGCCTCCAGATACAGGCGCAGCGTGGCCCCCTCGGTTCCGGTGCCCGACAGCCGGAAAATCGCGCGCGCACCACCTTCGAACCGAATGCGAAGACCTTGGTTGCGGCTGACAGAGCCGTCGATCGGATCGTTGTAGCTGAAGCTGTCAGCCCGCTCGACGGTTAGCCCGGCGAAGGAACTGCCCGACAGATCACTGAACTGGCCTTCAACCCGCGCCATAAGGGCCTCAGCATCGGCCTTGGGCAATGCCTCGAAGTCGTGGCGCGAATAGTAGTTGCGGCCAAACCGCTGCCAATGCTCCTGCAGGATTTCCGCAACCGAGGTCTTCTTGGCCGCAAGAATATTCAGCCACAGAAGCACCGCCCACAAACCGTCCTTCTCACGTACGTGGTCCGAGCCGGTGCCAAAGCTTTCTTCGCCACAAAGCGTTGCGCGGCCGGCATCCAGCAGGTTGCCGAAGAACTTCCAGCCAGTTGGAGTTTCAAAACACTCGATCCCCAGATCTTCCGCCACGCGGTCCACCGCGCAGCTGGTCGGCATGGAGCGCGCGACCCCGGCGATCCCCTTGGCATAACCCGGCGCCAGATGCGCATTGGCCGTCAACACAGCCAAGCTGTCCGACGGCGAGACATAGGTATTGCGCCCAAGGATCATGTTTCGGTCACCATCGCCATCCGAGGCCGCACCGAAATCAGGTCCGTCGTCGGACATCACCTCGATCATCAACTCCTTGGCCCATGTCGGGTTCGGGTCCGGGTGCCCCCCGCCGAAATCAACCTGCGGCACCGCGTTCATCACACTTCCCTCAGGTGCGCCCAGGGCTCCTTCGAGGATGGATTTCGCATAGGGCCCGGTAATCGCATGCATCGCATCGAACCGCATGCGGAAGCCGGAGGCGAACAGAGCACGGATCGCCTCGAAATCGAAAAGTTCGGCCATCAGTTCCTGATAATCGGCGACCGGATCAACGATGGTCACGGTCATCGCCCCCAGTTGGGTGTTGCCAATCTGGTTAAGGTCCAGATCCGGCGTCTCCAATGTCAGGTAGCGTGAAATATTTTGGGTACCGGCAAAAATCGCTTCTGTCACACCCTCGGGGGCAGGCCCGCCGTTGGGGATATTGAATTTCAGCCCGAAATCCTCGTCAATCCCACCGGGGTTGTGGCTCGCCGACAGGATCAACCCACCATTGGTAGCATTCTTCCGGATCAGGTTCGACGCAGCCGGGGTCGACAACAGCCCCCCCTGCCCCACGATTGCCCGTTTGGCCCCGTTGGCCGCAGCCATGCGCAGGATCGTCTGGATCGCCTCTGCGTTGAAATACCTGCCATCACCCCCAACAACGAAGGTCTTTCCCTGCGCGCCGTCAATCGCGTCGAAGACCGCCTGAACGAAATTCTCTAGATAATGCGGCTCCATGAAGACGCGGGTCTTCTTGCGCAGGCCCGAGGTACCCGGCTTCTGGCCTTCAAAAGGTGTCGTCGAAACTTCCTTGATATCCATGTCAGTTCTCTCCTTCCGGATGGCTATGAGCGCGCCCAGAGTTGCGCATCAGGTCTGTTAAATCATTAAGAGCAGGCGACTGGTCCAGATCTTCCATCGCCACACCGCAGATGCGGCGCCAGTTGGGATGCTCATCAATTGTTCCGGGCAGATTCTGTGCCTCTACCTCTTCGAACACATCGTCCAGCTGGACTGCGGCCATGGCGACAGGCGACCCTGCAAGACGATCGTGGATCGCGTGGCCGGGCGAATTCCCGTTCGGCACAAGTGCCGCGACCTCGGCGTGCCGCTCGCCGCGCAACCATTCCGCCTTGGGCTCATCGATCCAGCCAAGGCGTTGCCACCACTCGATATCTCGACCGGCACAGAATCCGTGCAAGGTCGGAGTATCATGGGTCGCAAAGCAAGCCAGACTTTGCACGCGAAGCTGTGCGGGGTCGCGGAACGAGCCGTCACCATTCTTTTCGTACTGCAGGACCGAATACCCATAGAGGCCGTGCGCAGCGAGCGTTTCTCTAAAGCCGTCAGGAACGAGCCCGAGATCCTCGCCTACCACGACGCAGTTCGCGCGATGCGCCTCGATGCTCGCCAACGCAAGAAGCGTCTCGAACGGCTGTCTGATATATGCCCCCGGGCTACCGTCATCCGGAATCCAAAAGCTTCGGTTCAAGCCGAGGACGTGATCAATGCGAAGCACACCGGCGGACCGCATGGCCTGTTGCAGCACATTGCGGAAATTTCGATAATTATTTGCTGCAGAAAGCGAAGGGGCAAAAGCGGTCAACTGCCAATTCTGGCCTTCCGGGCTCAGGTGATCCGGTGGGGCGCCAAGAGCGACGCCCTTTGCGACGCTGTCTTGCCCCATCCATGCCTCGGCGCCATCGCGACGGGCTCCGACAGCAAGATCCAGATATAGTCCAAGAGGCATTGAGCTTGCCTTAGACGCGCTGTGCAATTGCTCCTGTGCGACCCATTGCAGCCAGATATGAAAATCGAGTTCCCGGGAATCGAAGCCATCCGTCGGTAGCGTTGCAGGGTTTTGCATAGCTTCCGGCCAAAGGTGCCAGTTTGCGCCGTGTTTCGTGGACAACACCTCGTAGATCGCAAAGAGACGCAGATCGTCACCACTGCTACGGGTAAACCTATCGAGCCGCTCTTGCGCTTCGTCCGATGCGTTGGTCCGGAACAAGTCATATAGAGAGCGAAGAAGCGGCATTTGAGTTTTTGCCAAGGCACCATAGTCAATGTCCGACGCTGAGCGGTCTACTTCGGCCTGCGCCTTCCCGACCAATTCGCGAGCCCCTGTGCAGTCTTCAAGACCGGGTATCCGATCCATCGCGATGTGGATCGTGTTCAGGAATCCCCTGTGCGAAGGTGAATAAGGGCTGGCAATTTCCGGGCAGGCCCAACCCCAACTATGAATCGGGTTGATTCCTAAGAAACTGGCCCCTGCCTTACCCAGACCGTGTGCCAGAGCCGCGAGGTCCGCAAAGTCGCCCAATCCCAGGTTGCGGGCTGACCGCAAACCATAAAGCGGCGCAGTGACACCCCAAACCCGGTCCTGTCCTATTCGAGCGGCCAGCATGGGAGTTGTCTCTGGCGCGGCGGGGACCAGCGCGGACTGTTCAGTACCGTCTGCTTTGATGCGAAGTTGATGCACTCCAACACCGAGCGCAGGTAGGGCGACATGATGCTCTGCAAATCCGGCTGCGACCTGCTGCCCGGCTTCGTCAAAGACGGCCCAGTCGCAGGGACGGGTCACTGGTATAAGCGCGGCCTTACCTGCAGTCACAACATACTCAGAAGGAACGATCCGGCCTGCCTGTTCAGCGTGATGGGCCTCCAACGCGGCTTGCGCATCCGCATCGGTACCGGCCTCCACACCAATCGCTCGCAGCATGGCGCGCCGGGTGTCATCGTTGGTCCAATGTGCTGTTCCACCAAGATCATGGAAAACCGGTAAGATACCTTTGGCCTCAGCTAGGGCATGGAGCGCGCCTTCACTCATCCGCTCCGCTCCGTTGGTCTGAGGGCCAGAACAAGGATCGAATGATCCGCCGCTGTTGCGTCCTTGGGTGTCAGCTGTCGCTGCGCGAACGGATCCGCAGCGGCAGTGTCCAATTCGAGCCACCAATCATGTCCGGCGGGAGTCTTGGGCAGCATAACAGACAAGGGTGCATCGTCTCGGTTGAAAACAAGGAGCACAGCATCGTTGCTTGGAGCGACCGGCGTACTCTCGGCCGACTCGCGCAGGATCACTCCAAAGGACGACAATCCGGGATCGCGCCATTCCAGTGTCAGCCCCTCGAGGTCCAGCCATTCAACATCGGGCTGCCCGTCCGCATCGCGTTTCGCGCCATGTAGAAAGCGGGATTGGCGCAGGCTTGGATGCGCCTTGCGCAGGGATGACAGCTTGGACACGAACTCCAGAAGGGTTGAATCCGCCTTTGCCCAGTTGATCCAGCCGATCGGATTGTCTTGGCAATAGGCGTTGTTGTTGCCTTTCTGGCTGTTACCAATTTCATCCCCAGCCAGAAGCATGGGCGTGCCTTGTGATAGGAACAGGGTTGCCAGCAGGTTGCGCTGGCGACGCGCCCGGCACGCGTGAACCTTCGGATCATCGCACTCGCCCTCGGCACCGCAATTGTCGCTGAAATTGGAGTGATGACCGTCGCGGCCTTCTTCCCCGTTGTCCAGATTGTGCCGGTGGTCGTAACTCGTCGTATCGGCCAACGTGAAACCGTCGTGGGAGGTTACGAAATTGACCGAGGACCACGCCCGCCGACCGGCCCGGTCGAAATGTCCTGCCGAACCTAAAAGGCAGGCCGCCAGATCCTGCGCACTGTGATCATCGCCGCGCCAATACCGGCGGCTTGTGTCTCGGAAACGGTCGTTCCACTCGCGGAACTCTGGCGGGAAATGACCAAGTTGATATCCCCCCGGACCAATGTCCCAAGGCTCCGCTATCAATTGCACATTGGCCAGAACCGGGTCCTGACGCAGCGCATCGAAGAAGCCGCCATTCGGATCAAACCCATCGTCTTCGCGACCAAGCGTACTGGCCAGATCGAAACGGAAACCGTCCACCCCCATGACCTCGACCCAATAGCGCAGGCTGTCGAGGACCATCCGCAACACATAAGGATGCGAGGCATTGATCGTGTTCCCGCAGCCTGTGTCGTTGACGTAGTAGCGCGGCTGACCATGAATCAGTCGATAGTAAGAGGCATTGTCGATCCCGCGAAAGCCAAGGGTCGGGCCTCGGTGATCTCCCTCGGCGGTGTGGTTGTAAACCACATCAAGGATCACCCGGATTCCAGCTGCATGGAAACGCTGGACCATGGCGCGAAACCCCGCGCGACCAGCAGGGCCGAAATAGCGCGGCTCGGGTACGAAGAACCCGATAGAGTTGTAACCCCAGTAGTTCTTCAGCCCCTTTTTCAGCAGGAAACTGTCATCGATGAACGACTGGACCGGAAGCAATTCGATCGCGGTGACACCCAGCTTTTGCAAGTGTTCGATCATTGCGTCAGAGGCCAGCCCTTCGTACGTGCCTCGTATCTTCTCGGCGACCCCTAAATGTTCTTGGGTCAGGCCTTTGACATGAGCCTCATAGATCAGCGTTTCTTCCAACGACTGCTGCGGGCGCTCTGACGCGGGGACCAGCGCCTCGGGTGCCATGACGACCGATTTCGGAACAAAGGGAGCGCTGTCCGTCTTGCTAAAGGAGAGGTCTCCGCGTGGGTCGTCATGGTCGTACCCCAACAGAGCCTTGTGGTCATGAAACTTGCCGCTGAAATCCCGGGCATAGGGGTCAAGAAGCAGCTTGTTAGGGTTGAATCGGTGTCCACGTTCCGGCGAAAATGGTCCGTGTACTCGATAGCCATATCTGGTACCGGGCGCGGCCCCGGGCAGGTAGCCATGCCAGACCGGCCCGCTGCGTTCGGGCAGCGTGATCCGTGCGGTCTCGGCACCGCTGGTTTCGGAAAATAGGCAGAGTTCAACCTTGTCCGCGTTGGCAGAGAACAGCGCGAAATTCGTCCCTTCGCCATCAGAATGCGCGCCAAGCCTGTTTGGGGTGCCCGGCTCTATTTGAGTGGTCATGCCTCTGCCTTGTCGACGCTGGATTCGGCCAGCATTGTTTCAAACAGGGATTGATAGGTTTGTGCCGAAGCATCCCATCCCACTGGATGACGCATCGCGTTGCGCACCAGCGAAGACCATATCCTGCGGTCCTGATACAGGTCGCAGGTCCGGTCAATCGCCTGGATGAGGCCGTCAGTGGTAACCGGAGCAAATTGAACGCCGGTTGCACTGCCCGCCTTGATCGCCGCGTCGTTGGCATCGATCACAGTGTCGGCCAGACCCCCGGTCCGGGCGACAACCGGCAGAGTACCATAGCGCAGGCCGTAAAGCTGGGTCAGGCCACAGGGCTCAAACCTTGACGGAACAAGGATCGCGTCGGACCCCGCCTGCATAAGGTGGGACAGCGGTTCATCGTAGCCGATAATGGTCCCTACGGACCCCGGATAGTTCGATGCCGCCCTGCGATAGGCCTCTTCCAGCGCCTTGTCGCCGCTACCCAAAAGGGCCAACCGCGCGCCACGCGACACCAGCGTCGGCAGAGCTTGCAGAAGCAGGTCGAGTCCCTTTTGCTCTGTCAATCGGCTGATCACGCAGAAAAGGGGCGCATCCGGGTTCGACATCAGGTTGAACCGCGTCTCTAGCGCCTCGCGGTTGACCACCTTCCGCTTGAGCGTGCGTGCGGTGTAATTCTCGGCGATCATAGGATCGGTTTCGGGGTTCCATGTGTCCAGATCAATCCCGTTGAGAATCCCCAAGAGGTCAGATTTGCGCGATTGCAAAAGCCCCTCGAAGCCCATCCCAAACTGCGGCAACATAAGCTCTCTTGCATAGGTCGGGCTGACTGTGGTCACCCGGTTCGACGCGATAACACCGGCCTTAAGAAAACTGATCTTGCCCCAATATTCGTAGCCACCCAACGAGAACCCCTCAGGGTCCAGCTTCAGCTGCTCGATCAACTCGCTGTCAAACACACCCTGAAAAGCGATGTTGTGGATGGTCAATACGCAGGGCATGCCGGACCCGCGTTGACGCAAGTACCACGGGGCCAATCCCGCCTGCCAATCGTGGGCATGGAGGATATCCGGCGTCCAGCCGTCAAACCCTTCGACGGCAACCCGCGCCGCAGCCTCACTCAGCGCTGCGAAACGCTGCGCGTTATCGGCCCAGTCGCTGCCTTTCTCGTCGATATAGATCCCCCCGCTGCGTTCAAACAAATGGGGCGCCTCTAGAAGCAGAAGCGACAAACCTTCGGCCTCGACTGCGAGCAACCGTGCAGCCCCGCCGTAAAGGGCGCCCAGATCCATCGACGCACTGGCATGATCGGCCAGCCCTTTCAGATCGGAATACAGCGGCAGAATAACCCGCCCCTCGACGCCTCCTGCGGCCAGCGCTTTTGGAAGCGCACCAACCACATCGGCCAACCCGCCGGTTTTCACGAAGGGTGCACATTCAGAGGCGACGAGGAGAATTTTCATATCAGGCGTCCAGTTGATCGATCATGTCTTGGGTGATCAGACATACCCCGTTTTCGGTTCGACGGAAGCGCTTTGCGTCGAGTTCTGGGTCTTCGCCAACGATCAGACCCTGCGGGATCTTCACGCCGCGGTCGATGACCACGTTGGTCAGGCGCGCGTTGCGGCCGATATCGACATAGGGCATCGCGATCACGCCCTCGAGCTGCGAGAACGAGTTGCAGCGCACGCCGGTGTACATCAGGCAGCGGTGCAGGCTGGAGCCCGAGATGATACAGCCCCCCGACACCATGGATGAGATTGCCTGACCACGACGGCCTTCCTCGTTGTGGATGAACTTCGCGGGCGGCGTCAGTTCCTGATAGGTCCAGATCGGCCACTCGGTGTCATAGATATCCAGCTCTGGCTCGAATTCGGTCAGGTCGATATTGGCCTGCCAGAAGGCATCCACGGTGCCCACATCGCGCCAGTAGGGCGCTTTTTCCAGACCACTGGTCACGCAAGAGCGGCTGAAGGGGTGCGCCATCGCCTTGCCGCCTGCAACCAGCTTGGGGATGATGTCCTTGCCAAAGTCACGGCTGGAATTCGGGTCGGCCGCGTCTTCCTTGAGCAGCTTGAACAGGAACTCGGTCTCGAAAACATAGATCCCCATGCTGCACAGCGCCTGATCGGGGTTGCCGGGCATTGCTGGCGGGTTCTCGGGCTTTTCGACAAAGTCTGTGATCCGGTCACTTTCATCGACGGCCATCACGCCAAAGCCCTTGGCCTCTTCCAGCGAGGCTTCGATACAGCCCACGGTGACATCCGCGCCCGTGTTCACGTGCTGCTCCAGCATGACCGAGTAGTCCTGCTTGTAAATGTGGTCACCGGCAAGGATCACCATGTATTTCGGGGCGTAGCTCTCGATGATGTCGATGTTCTGATAGACCGCGTCGGCGGTGCCCAGATACCAGTTCTCTTCGCTCACCCGCTGCGAAGCCGGCAGGATGTCCAGCGACTCGTTGCGTTCGGGGCGGAAGAAGCCCCAGCCACGGTGCAAGTGGCGGATCAGGCTGTGCGCCTTGTACTGGGTAGCCACGCCAATCCGGCGAATGCCCGAGTTCATCGAGTTCGACAACGCGAAGTCGATGATCCGCGTCTTGCCGCCAAAGAACACGGCAGGTTTCGCCCGCCGGTCCGTCAGTTCCTTCAGACGGCTTCCCCGCCCTCCGGCCAGAACAAAGGCCATCGACTGGCGCGCCAGGCTACGTTGATCATGCTTCGACATCTCTTCTCCTCCCGAATAATCAGACCCAATCACGCGTCCGA
>CAYFXM010000025.1:0-20061 GCA_964346965.1 uncultured Actibacterium sp.
CCGACGACGCGCCGGCGTGCCGTCATCCTGGGCCTCGAGCTGGCGCTGCTCGCCGCGCTGCTCGCGTTCTCCGTGGCGCTGCGATCACCGAACCTCGACCGCCCATTGTCGCAGCAACACGAATGGCTGACGGCACACTCGCTCATCGTCATGCAGATCTGGTGGGAAGATGGCGCCTGGGATACGAAGTTCACGCAACGCATGAACTATCCGCGGCAGGCCGACAAGTACATCAACAATGCCGCCATGTCTCTTTACGGGCACTATCTCCCGCATGATGCAAAGGGGAATTTCTATTACATGTGAAGCCGCTGCAGATCTTCGGCCTCGCCGTACACCTGCTCTGTGCGCTCATCGTTTTCGCCTTGGTGCGCACCGTGGACCCGACGGGCAACTCGTTCAACGGCGGGGCTGTGTTGAGCGGTGCGGGGTACCTGCTGCTACCCGCCAACCTCTGGTACCATTCCAACGTCTATTACACGGAGATCTTTGCGCAGCTGCCTTTTTTGGTGGTCGCACTTTTGGCGATCTTCTGCCTGCGAAGGCTCAAACGTCGCGGTGATATCGGCACGGCGTGGGTACTGGCGCTGGCTGTGGCGAGCGCCGTCGCCGTGTTCACGGAGTGGCTGGGCGTGCTGGCGGCGGGCGCCGTGGCCGCGTACGCGCTGTGGAAGGCGCTGTCATCGTCGTCCTACCTCAAGATCGTCGCGGCGACGGCCCTGGGGGGCAGCTTCGCCATGGCAGTGTTCGTGCTGCAGTATGCCTCTCAGATCGGCTTGAGACCCTTCATCATGCATCTGGCCGGCAACATGCTGTTTCTCTGGATTTTCGGCGACAACCTTGAAGACGAGATGGGTCACCTGCCCTTCCTCGGCTTCTATTTGGCCTCGGGACTGGCCGCGGCCTTTGGTCAGTATTTTACCGAACCGGCCTCTCCGATCCCAATGGTCGGGGCATCGGGCGCAATTGCCGGCGTGATGGGCGGCTACCTGCTGCTTTTCCCCAAGGCGAGGGTCGATGTGTTGGTGATCTTCATCATTTTCTTCCGGGTCTTCCCGCTGCCGGCATGGATCATGCTGGGCCTGTGGTTTGCCCTGCAGCTGTTCAGCGGGCTGACAGCTGGCTTCCAGATGGGCGGGGTTGCCTATTGGGCCCACGCCGGAGGCTTTGTCGCCGGACTTCTTTTAGCTCTTCCGGTATGGCTAAAGAAGGGCGGCCCAGACTATTGGCGGCGCACGCACGGCCAGCCGCCTCATCCGGAAATGAAGTACAGGAAGAGTTCGATACCCAAGGTCATCAGGCGCAAATAGACTTCTTTCCCAATGGGCTTTCAGTTCGCGCCTCTACAGGTCATATTTAACTAGCGGACCGACCTGTCCTGGGCGTCGTAAAAGTCCTGCTGCGCTTTGAATTCTGCGTTGATCTGCGTATTGGCCTGATCAATGTTCTTGCGGGCCCCATCCTGTAAGGCATTCCATTTCTTCCAATTTGGCATGACCTTGCTGCTGTGAATGGACTTTAGCTGTTTTTCCAAAGCCTCACATTCCTTGACCAGTTTCTTCGCTTTCGCAGGGTCCTTGGCCCGGATTATCTCGAATTGCTTTTGCTTGGACAGGATTTGCAGCCCCAGCTTATAAATCTCTTCCCAGTGCACGATATTAGCATTGTGAAATTTCTCTGCCTGCGGAATCTGGTTGCGGACGGTGTCCTCCAGATTGGCGATCGCCTTCTGGATCTTGGCATAGCTGACCTGAAGCATCTTGTTATAGCTGCGGGCCTGATTGAAGCGTTTCATCCGGTGGCTGTAATCTTCCACAGTCATCTCGGGCAAGGACCCACCTGCCTTGATCGCTCCCATTGTCTGCGGACCGACCAAACCGTCCGTTTTCAAACCGGCTTTCTTCTGGAATAACTTGACCGCTTTCTCGGTCGCAGGGCCAAAAATACCGTCGACTGTCAATTGGGGCTTTATCTTCAGTTTGTTAAGCGCCTTTTGCAGGTCTTCGACGTCACGGCCCTTCGACCCTTTCTTAAGGATCGCCATAACTTCCCCACCAAATATCTAAATACCGGTGGACTATACCATTTCTAGCATAGTTTTACTATGCGACGCGCTCAGCGCTCGCGGATCACTTTGGCGAAGCTTTCGAAGATTGGCTCGTTCGCGACAATCAGGTCGCCGTCCAGCGGGGCCTGTCCTTCACGAAGACCTTCGACCAGGCCTCCAGCCTCTTTCACGATGATCAGCCCCGCTGCGACGTCCCATGCGTTCAGCTCGCGCTCCCAATAACCGTCATACCGACCCGCCGCCACATAGGCGAGATCAAGCGCGGCAGAACCCCAGCGGCGCACACCTGCACACATCGGTAACAACCGGCCGAAATCATGCAATGTCGCAGGCAGAGTACGCTTCCCCGCAAAGGGCACACCGGTCGCGAAAACCGCTTCGATCATGCGTTTGCGGTCCGAACAGCGGATGCGGGTTTCGTTCATCCACGCGCCAGCGCCTTTTTCGGCAAAGAACATCTCGTCCTTGGCTGCATCAAAGACCACTCCGGCGACGATCTCGCCCTTGTGTTCCAATGCGATCGAGACCGCCCAATGCGGCAAGCCATGCAAGAAATTGGTGGTGCCATCCAGAGGATCGACGATCCAGCGACGGGTTGGGTCCTGCCCATCTTCGGCACCGGTTTCTTCACCCAGCCAACCATAGGTCGGGCGGGCGCCCATCAACTCTTCTTTCAGAATTTTTTCAGCCTGAATGTCGGCTTTGGATACAAAATCCCCCGCGCCCTTCGACGAAACCTGCAGGTTCTCGACCTCGCGGAAATCCTTGACGAGCGAGCGGCCTGCCTTGCGGGCGGCCTTGAGCATGATGTTGAGGTTTGCGCTGCCGATCATCGGGGGACTCCTTTATCAGGCCGCGCGTATACGCGTAGGCAGGCCATTTGCCAAGAGCAGAAGAGCTGCAACATTGGCAAAGCCGCAATGAGAAAGCGGGCAGTCCCATCAAAGACCCGCCCGCTTTCATAACTCGTCGCCCCGCGTCTATTCAGCGGCCATTTGCGCCGAAGGTGTGGACATGGAAATCGCCCGTTCTTCGTCGGTCATATCCTCGACGATATCATCGAACAGAGGTGTCGATAGATAACGCTCGCCCGTATCCGGCAACATCACCAGCATCACGGATCCGTCCGGTGCGTTTTCGGCTACCTTCATCGCGGTCGCAAAGGTCGCACCTGCGGAAATCCCGACAAAGATCCCCTCTTCCGCCGCAAGTCGCTTCGACCAAGCAATCCCTTCAGGGCCGGGCACGGACAACAGCTCGTCGTAGTAATTCCCATCAATCGCTTCTTGCAGAACCCATGGAATGAAATCCGGGGTCCAGCCCTGAATGGGGTGCGGTTCAAAATGAGGATGCCCCTCGGTCGGCTGGTGCTCCTCGTTGCGCGTGTTCACATATCCTGACCCCAGAATCGCCGCATTGGCCGGCTCGGTCAGAATGATCTTGGTTTCCGGCCGCTCTTTCCGCAAAACGCGCCCGACGCCCGAAACGGTGCCGCCGGTACCGTAGCCGGTCACCACGTAATCCAACCGCTCGCCATCAAAATCCCCTAGGATCTCCTGCGCCGTGGTCGAGGCGTGGATGTCCCCGTTCGCCTCGGTCTCGAACTGGCTGGCAAGGAACCAGCCGTTGGATTCGGCCAACTCCTTGGCCTTCTGATACATGCCGAACCCTTTCAGCGCACGCGGGGTCAACACCACCTTCGCGCCCAAGAACCGCATCAACCGCCGCCGTTCGACCGAGAAACTGTCCGCCATGGTTACCACCAGCGGGTAACCTTTGGCCGCACAGACCATCGCCAGGCCAATGCCAGTGTTGCCAGAGGTCGCCTCGACAATCGTCTGCCCCGGTTTCAACGTCCCGTCGCGTTCAGCGGCTTCGATAATGTTCAGGGCCAGGCGATCCTTGACCGAGGCCGCCGGGTTAAATGCCTCCATTTTGACGTAGACCGTCACGTTATCCGGTGCGATCCGATTGATCCGAATGACCGGCGTGTCGCCGATCGTATCGATGATCGAGTCATATCGCGCACCGCGCCCCTTGGTCGTTCTGATACCCATCGTAATCCTCCCGATATACTTTAATCTTTATCCCACACTAACACGAAACAAGCTTCCGTCCCCCTTCATTTGGCCTCAAATATCCCGACCTGTCCGAAAGACCTGTGCGATTGGCAGGTGGCTGGGGATTGCCGCTCTGAATGCAAGCTTCGTCTCCCGAGTCCGGCTCATTGCTTTACGACAAAACAAAGCTCAACGCATCTGGCTTTACGATATTGCAACTGTCATCGTCCGGGCACTTGTCACTCGAACCAATTTTCAGCAGGCTGGCTTCGATTGGTCGGAGAAGCCCCATGCAAAGCAACCTATCCTACGCCTTGATCATGCTGTCCGCCGGGATTGGCATCCCGATCCTTGCGGCTCTAAACGCCGCGCTTGGGGTGCGCCTTGGGTCACCCGTAGCTGCGGCGGTTGTACTATTTGCCGTCGCGTTCTCCTGCTCTGCCGTTATCTTGGGAATAATAGGTCCAGCCAAGTTGATCGGCGTGGTTGACGCCCCGAAGTACCTTCTGCTGGGCGGCACGCTGGTCGCGTTCTACATCCTGACAATCACATGGATTGCTCCCAAATTTGGGATCGGAAACGCAGTCTTCTTTGTGCTGTTGGGACAACTCATCAGCGCCGCCATAATAGACCATTTCGGCCTGTTAGGCGCGCTACCACAATCGATATCCCTTACCCGCGCCGCTGGAATAGCGATTATGGGTCTGGGTGTCTTTGTCACCCAGCTGGCGTGAAAGTCTAAACGACGGTAACGGGCACAAATGTAAACTCGGTTCCGCTCAACGTGGTTGTGTGCCCTTGGAATTCGATCACCACACCATTGCTGAGCGTTACCAGCAGATTTCCTGGAGACGTAGCAGTGTCTTGATCAGTGATCGTCGGAGCGCTGCCCGAGCTATCGTACTCGATCTCAACGCTGTCGTCGCTGACAGAGTAGTCGGTGATCAGTATGTTCCCGGTGGCGTCCGGTTCTACCACGAATGTGTCCAAACCACTGCCGCCTGTGCCTTCATCGGTATATTTTTCCGCAAAAGCTTCTGCGTCTCCCAGCCTGAGAGTGTCGTCACCCTCTCCACCAACTATGGTATCCTGCCCCAACTGCCCAGCTAAAAGGTCGGCGCCGTCACCCCCCTCTAGATAGTCGTTTGCGCTGTTGCCATAGAGGTAGTCATCTCCGTCTCCTCCGAAAAGATGGTCGTCGCCTCGATTGCCATAAAGCACGTCTGACCCTACGCCACCGTAAAGCGTATCATTACCAATCCCGCCTTCCAACGTATCATTGCCGCCCGCGATAGAGTCGGTCCCGCCGTCGACCGAATCTGATGCGTCATACCCGTAGAGAACATCGTCGCCGCCGTCCCCGATGAGGGAGTCATCGCCCTCTCCTCCGGCCAGTTCGTCAGGGTTCATTCCCCCGTCGAGATAGTCGTTTCCGGCGTCGCCAGACAGCGTATCGTTACCGTCATTCCCGTAGAGCGTGTCATCATCGTCGCCACCGTAAAGCAAATCTGATTCAGCGTTGCCGTAGATTTCATCGAACCCGCCGTCACCATAAATGGTGTCAAAGTCGTCAACACCCTTGAGAGTGTCATCCCCCTCTCCACCATGGAGCGTGTCTTGACCGTCCCCACCGTACACCGAGTCATTACCACCCAGCGCAAATACCTCGTCCAAACCTCCTAATGCAGAGATCTTGTCGGCCCCTTCAGTCCCGTAGATCGCATTCTCCCCAAAATCGTCACCTTCGGTTCCGGAGATGTTGTTGAACCCGTCGTCATCAGAGCCGCTGTCTCCTCCGCCGCCACCGCCAGCCAAACCAGCCACCAGCCCCAAACTCAGAAGCAAAAGCAATTCCATGAAAACGTCCTGATTAAAAATAGTGTTCTTTTGGCTGCAGCGTTAACGAAACCTTCACTATAGTAAAGAGAAATTCTTAGAGTACACTCGCCATTAGGTGGTCAGCGTGACCGCGACAATACTAAGAGGTCAGCTCACCGTCCTTAAGCTGGATAACCCGGTCCATTCGCCCTGCAAGCTCTAGATTGTGTGTCGCAACCAAAGCAGACAATCCGGTCTCGCGGACAAGGTCCATCAACGCACCGAATACTACGTCAGAAGTCTCAGGATCTAGATTGCCCGTAGGCTCATCCGCCAGCAACAGTCCCGGTCCATTTGCGAGTGCACGGCAAAAGGCCACACGTTGCTGTTCTCCTCCGGACAGCGCGGCAGGCCGATGGTCGCCACGATCGTCAAGGCCGACGGAGTGCAGCAGCCGCGACGCCCGTTCGCCCGCATCACGAGGCGACACACCGTTGGCCAGCTGCGGCAGGACAATGTTCTCCAAGGCCGAAAACTCGGGAAGAAGGTGATGAAACTGATAAATAAATCCGATTTCACCGCGCCGTATCCCGGTGCGCCGCCGGTCAGACAATCGGGCGGTATCCGCACCGTTGATCAAAACCTTCCCCTGATCCGCACCGTCTAACAGGCCCGCGATATGCAAAAGTGTCGATTTCCCCGCACCGGACGGCGCGACAAGAGCAACAACCTCTCCTTTCGGAATTTCCAGCGATGCCCCTCTCAAGACGTGGACAGCGCCGGGCGTTCCGGGCTTGTAGGTTTTGTGAACATCCTCAAGGGCCAGCACCGGTTCACTCATAGCGCAAGGCCTCCACCGGGTTCATCCGCGCCGCACGCCGGGCAGGAAAGATGGTGACAATGAATGACAGTCCAAGTGACAGGATCACGGCCGACCCCACGTCTTGTGCCTGCAGCTTTGCCGGGAGCCGGTAGATACCCCTAATCGAGGCATCCCAGACCTCTCCACCCGACGCTCCGTTGATGAATGCGAGAATCGGGTCGAAGTAGATTGCGAACAGGCACCCCAGCACGACCCCAAAGGCAGTTCCCAGTATCCCGACCATCGCGCCACACAGAAAGAACACGCGAAGCACGGACCCTTCGGTCAGCCCCATGGTGCGCAGGATACCGATATCGCGTCCCTTGTTCTTCACCAACATGACGAGCCCGGAAATGATATTCATCGCGGCGATCAGGACGAGGATCGCCATCAGTACAAACATCACCGTGTCCTCAACATCCAGTGCCTTCAGAAACGCGCCCGAGGCATCGCGCCACGTCCAAAGCAACGTGTTCTCACCCCCGGCCCGCAACAGAGCAATGGCCATGGCATCGACCTGCTCTGGTTCGGCGACCATCACCTCAAGCTCGTCAGCGCTGTTCTCGCGGTTGAAATAGCTCTGTGCCTCGGCGAAAGGCATGTAAACGCGTGTCTTATCGATGTCATAACGGCCGGCAGTAAAGACATAGACGATCTCATAGGCCTTCACCCGAGGGCTGGTTCCGAAAGGCGTCTTCACCCCGTTCGGAGAGATCAGCTTGATCTTATCCCCGACGGCAACCCCCAAATCCCGCGCAACAATGGAACCGATGGCAATACCGTCCCGAAACCCCGAAATGTCGCCTTGAAAGTCATCCGGCTCGGCGATGCGGGGAATGGTCTGCAGGTTTTCAAAGCTGATCCCGTAGACCTCCACCCCAGCATTTCGGTCGGCCCTGTTGGCCATCACCTGACCTTTGACCAGAGGCGCGACACGCGTCACTCCGGGAACGTTCCGCACCCGCTCCGCCATAATTTCGAAGTCTTTCAACTCGCGACTGAACAGCCCCTCCTCTGTGACATAGGTGCTGGAATAGACCGTCACATGGGCATTGGCGCCGAGGATCGTATCGACGAATTCAGCGCGGAAACCGGCGCGAACAGCCAGCGTAATAATCAGGGCTGCGACTGCCAAAGTGATGCCGATCAACGAGATCCACGTCATAACGCTAACCCCACCCTCGGCACGCCGGGCGCGGAGGTATCGCCACGCGATCATCCACTCAAATCGGGCAAAGGGGGCGGTTCGATTGGCCACGGCTGCTCCTGTTCTTGGTTGGCCGGACAGTGGGGCTAAGCGACAGGAGGGTCAAGCCGAATGCCGCAGGTGTTACCCTGTGCCGACAGGTTGTGCCAATTTCCGCCCAAGGTACTGTTTTCCCTAGCCTGCCGGGGATCAACCCGCTAGCCGTTATCCTGCGCGCGCTAGAAGGTGTAACGATGCCCGTCTGGTTTCTTTTCCTGTTTTACGTCGCGATCTCGCTTCTGCCCCTGGGGCTAGCGTGGTCGCAGGGTCTGCCTCCCCGCTCTATTTGGAATGAGATCGCTTCGGGAGCGGGACTGCTTTCGATGTCGGTACTACTTGCCGAGTTCCTGCTACTGGGCCGCTATCGCTTTGTGGCGCGCCGAGCGGGGACGGATATCGTCATGCGCATGCATCAGCTTTTGGCAAGGGCGGCTGCGGTTCTGGCAATGATCCACCCTTTCTTCTACACCGGTCGGCGGCAAAGCGCGCCGGATTGGGATGTGACGCGCCAGTATTTCCTCAGCCATGAGTTCGCAACCATTTGGCCGGGGATCATCGCGTGGGTTCTGTTACCAACACTGGTCTTGCTTGCAATCGGTCGCAGTCGTTTCGATTACAAATACGAGACGTGGCGATTGATGCATGGGTTGGGTTCGGTGCTAATCGCGATTTTTGCGGTGCTCCATGCAGTACGAGCGGGGCGATACAGCATGGACCCGACCCTCGCCATGGTTTGGTGGGCATTGCTGGCGGTCGCCCTCTTTGCACTGGCCAACACCTATGTGTTCAGACCATTCTGGCTCTCTCGCCGCCCTTGGCGCGTTAAGTCGGTCGAGCCGATCAGCACCCGCACATGGGAAGTTGCCGTCACGCCTGTTGGAGACCACAAGTTGGACTATGAAGCGGGTCAGTTTGCTTGGCTGAACATCGGCAACAGCGCCTATTCGCTTGCCGAAAACCCGTTTTCGATCAGTTCGTCTCCCTCGGCGGGTCCGGATGTACGGTTCATCATCAAAGAGCTAGGCGACTTCACCAATCAGATCGGCCAGGTCGAACCGGGCACACGTGCCTATCTGGACGCGCCACACGGGCATTTGACGATCCGCGGCCGAGCCGCAAAAGGGATCGCCCTGATCGCGGGGGGTGTTGGCATAGCTCCGATGATGGGCATTCTGCGTGAGCTTGAAGCAACGCGCGACAAGCGGCCAACCACTTTGATCTACTCCAATCGCTCCGAAGACCAGATCGCCCGATCACAGGTATTGGGCCGCTTGGCGCAGGAACACGGGACAGAAGTCATCTATGTCCTGTCCGAACCGCCAAAAGATTGGGCCGGAGAGGTCGGATTCGTCACCCCTGCCCTACTACAACGCGAATTCGGCACCGCAGAGCACCGAGATTGGCTCTACGTCCTCTGCGGTCCGCCTGCGATGTTGGAAGTGGTCGAGGACGCGTTGATCGACATCGGAATCTCGTCCGGTCGGATCATTTCTGAAAGGTTCAGCTATGACTGAGTTCTGGAATCGCTTGTCGCTTACCAAACGGATATCATTCGCCTTTTGGGTGCTATGCCTGATCGGCGGGTTGGCGCTGGCAGGATTTGCCCTGCGCGGCGCCTTCTGACCCTTAAAGCGCCTTGTAAATCTCAATCACCTTGGCGACCGCCGCCTCCGGCGCCAGTTCTTCGCTTTCACCGGTCTTGCGGCTG
Organism: uncultured Actibacterium sp.; assembly: GCA_964346965.1. GTDB lineage: Bacteria > Pseudomonadota > Alphaproteobacteria > Rhodobacterales > Rhodobacteraceae > Actibacterium_B. Next base: position 9,763 of record CAYFXM010000025.1, read on the forward strand.
GTGAGTTCCACCACACCGTTCTTCAGGCCACGCGGGCCAACAGTGATCCGCCACGGCAAACCGATCAGGTCCATCGTCGCGAACTTGGCGCCAGCACGTTCCTTGCGGTCGTCATACAGCGGATCCAAACCAGCGTTGGTCAGTTGTTCGTACAAGCCGGCACATGCCGCGTCCGCTTCGTCGTCACCCTGCTTCAGATTGACGATGCCACAGTGGAACGGGGTCACGCCTTCGGGCCAGATGATGCCCTTGTCGTCGTGGCTGGCTTCGATGATCGCGCCCAACAGTCGGCTGACGCCAATGCCGTGGCTGCCCATGTGGACCGGGATTTGTTCCTGCTTGTCATTGATGACAGTCGCGCCCATCGCTTCGGAATACTTGGTGCCGAAATAGAAGATCTGGCCAACCTCGATGCCACGAGCCGAGCGGCGACGTTCTTCCGGCACTTCGTTGAACACGGCTTCGTCGTGGGTCTCATCTGTGCGGGCGTAGCGAGAAGTGAATTCCTCCATCACGGCCTGACACTCTTCAACCGAGTCATAGTCGATCTCGCGGTCGCCGAATTTCAGATCGGTGATTTCGCTGTCATAGAAAACCTCGGATTCCCCGGTCTCGGCCAGAACAAGGAATTCATGCGTGTCGTCGCCACCGATAGGACCACTGTCGGCGCGCATGGGGATCGCCTGCAGGCCCATGCGTTCATAGGTCCGCAGATAGCTGACGAGGTGACGGTTATAGGCGTGCAGCGCATCCTCTTTCGTCAGGTCGAAGTTATAGCCATCCTTCATCAGGAACTCGCGGCCGCGCATCACGCCGAAACGCGGACGGCGTTCGTCACGGAACTTCCACTGGATTTGGTACAGGGTCAGCGGCACGTCTTTGTAGCTGTTCACGTAGGACCGGAAGATATCGGTGATCATCTCTTCGTTGGTCGGGCCGTACAGCATGTCGCGACCGTGGCGGTCGGAAATGCGCAGCATCTCTTCGCCGTAGTCGTCATAGCGACCGGATTCGCGCCACAGGTCCGCAGATTGCAGCGTCGGCATCAGCACCGGCACGTGACCCGCACGCTGCTGTTCCTCGTGTACAATCCGCTCGATATTCTGCAGAACCTTATAGCCCAAAGGCAGCCAGGAATAGATCCCGGCAGAGCATTGCTTGATCATACCAGCGCGCAGCATCAGGCGGTGGCTGACGATCTGGGCCTCTGCGGGGGTTTCCTTGAGAACAGGCAGGAAATAGCGGGACAGGCGCATCTTGGGTCCTTACGAAAACGGTTTGGTCCCGTTTATGGGTTTGGGAAAGCGCAGACAAGAGAGTGAACGCAGTTCCTGTGGCCTTGTGCCATCGACGTGACGCTGCCCCCTTGCAACACCAGGCCGCATCGGCCAAGACATGAACAGGAACGGAGAATTCATATGCCCCTGCCGATGCGGATACAGATGAAGTACTGGGCAATCGCCGCGGCCGTATTTCTGGCCGCCATGTGGCTTCTGGCGGGCGTACTTCTGCCATTCATCCTGTCTATGGCCATCGCCTATGCTCTGGACCCGATTGCGGACCGGCTTGAGAAGGCGGGTTTTTCACGGGTCTGGGCGACAGTAACCATCACATTGATGGCGGCGATCGTCTTTACTTTGGTGGCTTTGTTGATCGTTCCAGCGCTCATCCGCCAAACCGCGGCACTTTTCGAAATCGCCCCACAACTGTTTGAACAACTACGCACCTTCCTGGGCGAAAGATTTCCGGCGCTTCAGGACGAAGGATCGCAACTTCGCCAAACACTCGCCTCAGTAGGCGAGACCATCCAATCGAAGGGCGGAGAGCTGTTGAATGGCGTCGTGGCCTCGGCGATGAGCCTTATCAATATTGTTGTGCTTATCGTTCTCGTGCCGGTGATAACATTCTATCTGCTGATGGACTGGGACCGTATGGTGGCCGAGGTCGACAAGCTGCTGCCCTTGGATCATGCACCTGTCATTCGCCGCCTTGCCGGGCAGATCGACGCAACGCTGGCCTCTTTCATTCGCGGACAGGGAACGGTTTGCCTAATCCTTGGCGGGTTCTATGCCGCTGCGCTGATGCTGGTGGGCCTACAGTTCGGAATGATCGTTGGCTTCGTGGCCGGTTTGATTTCCTTTATCCCCTATGTCGGCTCAATCGTCGGCGGAGCGCTGGCGCTTGGCCTTGCAGTATTCCAGTTCTGGGGAGAATGGTGGTCGATCGGGGCGGTTGCAGCGATCTTCATTGCAGGGCAGATGGTCGAGGGCAACATCCTGACACCAAAGCTGGTGGGTGGCTCAGTGGGGCTGCATCCCGTCTGGTTGATCTTTGCATTGTCGGCCTTTGGAACCGCGTTTGGATTTGTCGGCATGTTAGTAGCGGTGCCCGTGACCGCCTCCATCGGAGTGATCGCGCGGTATCTGGTCAGCCAGTATCAGCAAAGCCGCCTCTATCAGGGTGAAACCGGGCGCAGGCTAGCCGAACAACAGGTCACCGAAGACGCCGATGGCTGAACAACTCACCCTAGATCTGCCGGTCCGTGCCGCACAGGGGCGCGAGGATTTCTTTGTCTCGCCCGCCAACGCCGTCGCCCTGGCCCAGCTTGATGATTGGCAGAACTGGCCACAGCGCAAGCTGGTGCTTGTTGGCCCTGAAGGCGCTGGTAAAACGCATTTGGCACATGTCTGGTCGAAGGCCTCCGGTGCGCAAATTGTCAGCGCAGAGGAGCTGAGCAGGGACATGGTCCCAGATTTCTCCGGCCCAATTGTCGTCGAGGATGCCGATCGCGTTGCAGGCAAAACAGAGGGTGAGGACGCCCTGTTTCACCTGCACAACCTCGTGCTGGCAGAGGGAGGCTATCTTCTTCTGACCGCACGCAGCGCTCCGCGTTTCTGGCACCTCGAACTGGCCGATCTTCGTAGTCGGCTGGAGGCGACCGCCACCGCCACACTCAATCCACCAGACGACGCGCTTCTGACTGCACTGCTGGTCAAACTGTTCAGCGACAGACAATTGCCGATTTCAGCGCGGCTGATTGCCTATCTCCTGCCAAGGATCGACCGATCTTTCGCCGCTGCACAGGATATCGTCGCCCGGCTAGACCAAGCGGCTCTGGCAAGTGGTCGAAAAATCAGCGAAAAATTGGCTTCCGAGCTTTTGTAAACCAAGCGCTGGTTGAAACCCGCGCAGCCCAGACGTACCTTGCCTTCACAATGACTTCTGCAAATTTTCTGGAATCACCTCTGCCGGAACCGACAGAGAGCCCCGACGCCTATCGCACCGGACCCAAACGGTTCTGTAACCGAGAGCTTAGCTGGCTCGGCTTCAACTGGCGTGTGCTGGATGAGGCCTCCAACCCTCGAGTGCCACTGTTGGAACGCGTGCGTTTCCTTTCGATCTCGGCAGCCAACCTTGACGAATTCTACACAGTTCGGGTGGCTGGGCTGCGGGAATTGGCGAAGGAAGGCAACAACATCCCTGCTGCCGACGGGTTGACGCCTGCCGAACAGCTTGATCTGATCGACAAAGACGCACGGCGTCTGCTGCAGTCTCAGCAGGCCGCGTGGAACCAGTTGAAAGAAGAGCTGGAAGAGGAAAACATAAAGATTCTCACCCGGTCGAAGCTGACCAAATCCGATAAGGCCTATTTAGAGAAGCGTTTCATAAACAACGTCTTTCCGGTTCTGTCACCGCTTGCGATTGACCCGGCACACCCGTTCCCGTTTATCCCGAACACCGGATTCTGCCTTGCCCTGCAACTGGAACGCACCAAAGACGGTCGCCCACTGCAGGCGCTTGTTCCGATCCCGGCCCAGATCGAACGGTTTGTCCGACTTCCCTCGGACAGTGGGACACATCGGTTCCTGCCACTTGAAGAGTTGCTGCTGATCCACATTGGCCATCTCTTCCCCGGCTACCAAGCCGTGGGCAGTTGCACCTTCAGGCTGCTGCGCGACAGTGACCTAGAGGTCGAGGAAGAAGCCGAAGACCTAGTCCGCGAATTTGAAGTTGCCCTGAAACGCCGACGCCGGGGCGAGGTCGTGCGGATCAAGATGTCCGCGGGCGCTCCCGAGATCCTGCGCAGCGTCATCATGGACGAGTTGGCCATCACAGAGGCACAGGTAATCGAGGTGCGCGGCTTGATCGGGGTGGTCGACCTGAAAGAGTTGGTTTTGGACCAACGCCCCGATCTGCAATGGCCCAATTTCCAACCCCGCGTCCCCGAGCGCGTACAGGACCACGAAGGCGATATGTTCGCGGCGATCAAGCAAAAGGATATGTTGCTGCACCACCCCTATGAGACCTTCGACATGGTCGTGCGTTTTTTGCAGCAGGCCGCCCGCGACCCCAATGTCGTGGCGATCAAGCAGACGCTGTACCGTACCTCGAAGAACTCTCCCATCGTCGCTGCCCTTTGCGAAGCCGCTGAAGATGGCAAGTCGGTTACCGCGTTGGTCGAACTGAAGGCCCGTTTTGACGAGGCCGCGAACATCCGGCAGTCTCGGCGACTGGAGCGGTCCGGTGCGCATGTGGTCTATGGGTTTATCAACTACAAAACCCACGCCAAAATCAGTACCGTTGTTCGTCGTGAAGGCGACCAGCTGGTGACCTATACCCATTATGGCACCGGCAACTACCACCCGGATACCGCCAAGATTTACACCGACCTCAGTTTCTTCACCTGTGACCCCACATTGGGGCGCGACGCAACCAAAGTGTTCAACTATGTTGGTGGCTATGCCGAACCTGATGGGTTGGAAAACCTTTCGATTTCGCCGCTGAACATGAAGTCCACGATAATCAAACGGTTGGAACAAGAAGCGGATCATGCCCGCGCTGGCCGCCCGGCAGAGGTCTGGGCGAAGATGAACAGCCTGATCGAACCGGACGTGATCGACGCGCTCTACAAGGCCAGCCAGGCTGGTGTGAAGATCAATCTGGTGATCCGGGGGATTTGTGGATTGCGGCCCGGTATCAAGGGCTTAAGCGAAAATATCCGGGTGAAATCCATCGTGGGTCGGTTCCTTGAACATTCGCGAATTGCCTGTTTCGGAAACGGCCATGGATTGCCGTCGAAGAAAGCGAAGGTCTATTTCTCTTCTGCTGACTGGATGGGCCGCAACCTGAACCGTCGCGTGGAAACGCTGGTCGAAGCCAAGAACCCCACTGTAAAAGCACAGATTGTCAGCCAGATCATGGCAGCGAACCTCGCGGATGAAGCGCAAAGCTGGGTGATGAACTCGGACGGCAGCTATACCCGCTTCCCGACCGACAAGAACGCCTTCAATTGCCATCGGTTTTTCATGGAGAATCCGTCGCTTTCAGGTCGGGGATCCGCCGGGGCCAGCGATGTGCCCGAACTGACGCATTCCAAAGATTGACGTAAGCGTATTCCCGATACAGGCTGCGCTTAGCGAAGAGGTGACAGAATGAATGGTTCGGGTGATGAACTGCCGCTGGATTGGGGACCGGATGGCGAGCCGATCTTTCAGGATCCCGATGCGCAGGCACTAAGTCGTGTGGCCGTGATTGACGTCGGCTCGAACTCTGTCCGGCTTGTGGTTTTTGATGGCGCCGCGCGAAGCCCGGCCTATTTCTTCAACGAAAAACTTATGTGTGGGCTCGGCGCGGGATTGGCTGACACCGGAATTCTGAATCCGAAAGGACGCAAGCGGGCGCTGGCGGCGCTGCACCGTTTCACCGCCCTTGCCGAAGGCATGGGAGCCACCCCCATTCACACAGTCGCCACCGCTGCGGTGCGGGAAGCCAGTGACGGACCGGATTTTGTCGAGGAGGTCAAAGATAAGACGGGGCTGCGACTGCGGGTCATCGACGGCGACGAAGAGGCCCGGCTTTCAGCACAGGGGGTTTTGCTTGGCTGGCCAGAGGCGAAGGGATTGATGTGCGACATTGGCGGCTCGTCAATGGAATTGTCCGAGCTGACCGGCGGTGGGATAGGAACCTGCGTAACCTCTCCTCTTGGCCCATTGAAGTTGCGGGATATCGAAGGCGGCTCCGAGGCCCTGCGCAAACACATTACCGACGTCGTGGAAAGTCTGGCCGGGACGGTCGGCAAAGACCACAAGCGGCTTTATCTCGTCGGAGGTTCATGGCGGGCGATCGCCAAGCTGGAGATGGTGCGCCGAGGGTATCCGCTGACGGTTCTACATGAATACCAACTAACCCGAGACAGTCTGCTGGCGACCATGGACTGGATCTCGGAAAACAGTGCCGATTATCTCCGCGCGCAATCCGGTATCGGTGCGGAACGGATGTCGCTTGTTCCGTTGGCCTGCGAGGTCCTGAAAGTTCTTCTGGAAACCCTTGATCCAAAAGAGATTTTTGTCTCGAGCTACGGTATTCGCGAGGGCGTTCTATACGAACAGATGCCCGACCCGATCCGCAAACGAGACCCGCTGATCGAGGCTTGCCGTTTTGCCGAGGCGACGTCGGCCCGCTTGCCGGGATTCGGGCAGCAGCTGTACCATTTCGTACGTCCCTTGTTCCCCACGGACCGCTGGCGCATGGTCAAAGCCGCTTGTCTTCTCCACGATACCGCATGGCGCGCGCACCCCGACTATCGGCACGAGGTTTGTTTCGACAATGCGACCCGCGCCAACCTTGGCGGGCTGGACCACGAAGGACGGATATTTTTAGGTCTGGCGCTGCTGCATCGCTATAAGAACAGCCGCGCAGGCAGCCGGTTCGAACCGCTTTTCGAATTGCTTCCGGATGAAAAGGTCCGTGAGGGGGAAGTTCTGGGCAAGGCCATGCGCTTTGGGGCCATGTTCTCCACGCAAGCGCCGGGAGAGTTGATCTCCCTGTCGCTGGACACCGAAAAAGGGGAGCTAAACCTCGGGCTTAGAAAAGACGCCGAGCCGCTTTTCGGCGAAGTCGCCGAAGCGCGGTTGCGGTCCTTAGCAAAGGCCCTGGACGCAACAGTCTGCGTCAATCGGGGTTAAATCTCGACCTCGCCCTCTTCGGTTTCCGGCTGCAGCGGGGTCTTACGGCGTATGATGATATCGCCGTTCGGCAATACTTCGGGCAAATGATAAGCGTCGAGGTCGTCGAGCTTGTCCATGAGGTCGCGCAGGGCCGGCTCCATGCCTTCCTGCAGGTCGCGCAGCGCTGGTTCCATCTCGTTCATCAAACCGCGGAAGAACAGCTTGGCGCCCTCTTCCAAAAGGTCAATTCCTTCCTGCATTTCTCCTTCGATCTCGGCCTCCGGGGTCTCGGGAGATTGGGCAATGGCGGGGGTCGCCGCAAGCGACAGGATCAATAACCAGTGTTTCATCGCCTCAATATAGGCGCGTGCCCGAGTCGTTTGAAGGTTGGGCTTCCGACCACGAAGATTCCGTGCAATCCCGCATGGCAAGCTGTCGCGCCTAGATATCGATATCCATCGTGACCGGGAAATGATCAGAGGCTGTTAAAAGGGATTGGCATAGCTCTGGGTTCAAATAGCAATCCGGGTCGTCGAACGGATGCCAGACCCGCCATTGGGGTCGCTTGGCCATCAGTGTATCCGAGACCATCACATAGTCCAGCAGCGCCGAGATATACCGCTTCTCCTGACTCAGGTAGAACCGCGCGGTCACCGGTGGTGCAGCCGCATGGCGCCCTTTCATCGCTTGGCGGGCATGGGGGTCGAAAAGGCGCATCGCCGGGTCCGGGTTTTCGGCGGCCAGAACGATCTCGACGCCGGAATGGCCGAAAAGTTCCTCGTACTCATCCAGCCCCGGGCCGTCGTTGAAGTCACCCAGAACGACCACATTGTCGCCGGCGTTCAGGTGCGCTTCGACCCGCTGGCGCAGCCAGATACATTGGGCTAGCTGCTTTCGCCGGTTCGCAATGGAAATCCTCATAACTTCATCTGGTGTGGTCGCACCATGGGGCGCCTTGGATTTCGCGTGCACACCGATCATGCGCAACCGCGTGCCGGTAACGGTCTCAACCTCCAGCTCCAGCGGCGGTTTTGAAAAGGTAATCAGTTCCGGCGCAGCATCTACATCAAGGTCCAGCCGGAACACCCCGTCAAATCGGGGGGCGTCGGACGAGCCCTTCTTGCCGGTGATATCGCCCAGCGGATCGTGCAGAGCCGTCATCTTGTTGGGATCGTACAGCAGGGCGATTTCCTGCTGTGTGGCGTTTTCAAATCCGACCACCGCCTTGTTGGTCCGTAAACCCATCGCCTGCGCGAAATTCTCCAGCGCCTTGACGGTCGAGCGTTTACCGTTTTCGTCCGGTGCCTCGATGATCATCACCGCATCGGCATCCATTGCGGTAAAAACGATCCCTAGAGCTGTCAGCTGCTCGTGGCGTTTCACGTCGTATCGGGCTGACCACTCATTGTCGTCCAACAGCCCACCATGGTCATCAAAGAGGTTGTTGAACCACTCGACGTTATAGGTCGCAATCCTCACGCCGCGCGTTTCCCTTGGATTTCTTCCCAGGCCCGGTTGATCATGACCAGCCGCTTCTCAGCCAATTGGATCGCCTCTTCAGGAAGGCCGCGCGCCTTGATCCGATCTGGGTGGGTATCGCGCACTTCGGCCCGCCAGACGGCGCGGATCTCCTCCATCGGCATGTCTGGGGTGACGCCAAGAATGTCGAAGGGATCGCGTTCCGCGTCGGGAACAAACCGGGCGCGCAGGGCTTTGAATTCGGCTTCAGGCAGTTCAAGAATCTCTGACACGCGCTGCAGGAAAGCGTCCTCGTTCGGATGGTATTCACCATCTGCCATCGCGATATGGAACAAGCCCTCCAGCAAGTAGCTTAACGGGGCCGAGTCCCCTGCTCCGTCAGAAAACATCCGGCGAATCCTCTGTGCATATTCTTCGAAACCAGCGACGTCGGTCCGGGCCATGTTGAAGACGCGGGCGGCATTGGCCTCTTCCTCGGGCGGGATGGTGAAGACCTCACGGAAGGCGGTGACTTCGTCACGGGTAACTTGCCCATCGGCCTTGGCCATCTTCGCGCCAAGTGCAATCACCGCAATGGTAAACGCCACCGAGCGTTCGGGAGGGGTTCGCAACCGCTCGAACACATCAGACAGGGCTTCGCCCTTGGTCAGCGCCGACAGCGCTTCGGCTATGCGAGTCCAGATCGACATAATGCTACCTTAGCAAAGGCCCAACCAAACTGTCAGGCCGGTTTCCCATAATAGGCGGAGAAACCATAGAAATTCAGGTCAGACAGTGCATCGCGTTCTATAGCCGCACCTGCCCACTTGGGGTCAACAGAACGGCTGACAGGCCAATTTCCTTGCTGAGGATGAACTCAACAGGCTGGTCGGCCAAGTCAGTGGAAAATTGGTTTTCGAGCACATCTGCCTGCGGGTGAGAGACCTTAAGCTCCTGAAGGCGGCACCCATGATCTGGAAGGCTTTGAGCAGGCGTTGGATCGCAGTCCCAGATCAGGGCTCCGGGCGCCATGCCATCCAGCGGCAGCCGGCCGTCCTTTGGGATCGTCATGCGCCAGCGATACTTCCCCCGGCTGAGCGGTGTCCAATCGCCTGTTCCTGAAGGTAACTGCGGCACATCGGGGTATTGTGCGGGCCAATTCACCGCCCAATTGGTCAGGCGGGTCGGCCCGGTAAAGTGATCGAGATCGAACCAACGCGGGTGGTTTGGTGGCGGCGCTTGCGGGTCGATGGCGATGACTTCTAGATATAGGTCGGGGCCAAGCGAAAGAAGCCGGTTGTGCGTGCCCATGTCCGGATGTTTGCCACCCGTGGCCAGTGGTACACCCAAACGCTCCTCGACCTCACGCGCACCGCGATCCAGATCAACGGTGGAGATGACAAGGTGGTCCAGTCGGAACATGTGCTGCTTCCGGATATTCACTACAATTGCTGAGAAGCTTAGCAGCCGACCGACCAAAGAAAAAACGCCGCCTCGATTGAGGCGGCGTTGTCTCAAAGTAAAACGCGTGGCTTAGGCGCGCGCTTCCTTAATCAGCTTCAAGATATCCTTGGCCGCTTCGGGGATGTTGGTGCCCGGACCGAAGATCGCCTTTACGCCATTGTCGTACAGGAACTGATAGTCCTGCTGCGGGATCACGCCGCCGCAAATGACGATGACATCGTCCGCGCCCGCTTCTTTCAGGGCGGCGACCAGCTGAGGCGCTAGGGTCTTGTGACCGGCGGCTTGCGAGCTGATGCCCACAACATGCACGTCGTTGTCGATGGCGTCCTGCGCGGCCTCGGCCGGGGTTTGGAACAGCGGTCCCACGTCGACGTCGAAGCCAATGTCGGCGAAGGCGGTCGCGATGACCTTGGCGCCGCGGTCGTGGCCG
>CAYFXM010000026.1:0-12673 GCA_964346965.1 uncultured Actibacterium sp.
CAGCAACACGTTGTTTTTCCACAGAATCGGCGGTATGCAGACCTTCGCTGCTATTGCACATCCAATTGGCGCAAACCAGGTAAGCGGACCTTGAACCAGAAATCCTTCTGTAATCGAGCCTCGTTTGGCAAGGATACGGTGCCTGAAGGTGCATGCTTCTGTCCGTGATATGCGTGGCGCATTCACATGATGCGGTTGGCTTTGGTGCGGGAATGCCCATCGACAAAGCGTCGGCGATGACCGAGCGGAACCCACGAACCTCGGCTTCGAGTTTTCCGAATTTGTTCAGGATAAGAACGTCGGTGGTCTCCGAAAGCCGCGCGCTGGTTGCTGCCGCTGCGCGCTCCAGCGCAACCGAATTGAGCCTGCATCCCCGGGCCCCGAGGCCAAGCGATTGAGAACTTCCGGCCTTTGGCCCGTCGGGCAACACGTTGACTGTCATGTCACTGCGCCTCGCTCCGGAGCGACGTTCATTCATCTGCTCAACACCGCATACACGTAAGCCGCGATCCATCTATGTGGCCACGACTTCTCACGGACAGCGTCACTGTCTTCCTTATCTGAGCCAATATTTTAACCAATGCGCATCGCCTTGAGCTCGGGTTCAGCCTGACGGGTATCGAACGAGTATGGTCCCGCGATCTCCGGCCGCCGCAAAACCGCCGTCGGGCATCGTTGCGACGGAGCGCAGACCAGCGTGGGTTCCGCTTGACTCAGGTATCCACACGCGCCCGTCATGACGATAGACAGTACCCGCAGCGCCGACTGCGATCACCTGTTCTGGATCGCCTGTCACGGCGAGTAGGTCGGCGCGAGCGCGCGCAGGCGTGATGCGCCAGCGCTGGCCGTCAAAATGGCCGATAGTCCCGGAGAGCCCGACGACATAGATGTCATCCAGTCCGCGGCCCCAGACGTCGAACAGGAAATATTCAGTGCCTGCGTTGAACTCGTCCCACCTTTGGCCATTCCAGCGCTGCACCAACCCGAAATCACCCACCGCAAGAAGATGCTGGTCATCCAGCCCCCAAAGCCCGTAAAGCGCGCTTTTGGTGCCACTCGCCATGCGGGTCCAATCCGGAGCGTTTGGTTCCTTGCCGAGGATCAGTCCTTCGTCGCCCGCTGCGATATAGGTAGCGCCATCCGACCAAATCGACAGGATCGTGATGTCCATGTGCAGATCAAAGGCCTTGCGCCAGTTTGTGCCGTCGAAGTGGTGAATCTCTCCCATCTGTCCGGCGGCCAGAAGCCCTCCGTCGGGCGCCCTGTTCAACGCATGTATGCCCAGATCGTTGACAGGAGGAAGCGTCTCCCACTGCCCCCTGTCGCGGACAAGAACAGTGCCTTCTTCGCCGCAGGCAAATAGCTCTTCCTTTGCTTGGTCGTGCCACAAGCCCCAAAGCTGGCGGTCGGTGCCGCTTTGCTCCGCCTCCCAGAGTGGAGCGCCCTCGGTGCTTGCCACGTAAGGGGCGTAGTTTTCGAGCGCAGTGGCATTGGCGGCGATCACAGTTCCGAAATCACCGACTGCGATAACCTCTTTGGTCGGCAGGTTGATTAGCCCCAGCAAGTCATGCGTTGTTCCGCTGTCGATCCGGTCAACACGGCCATTGCGAAGCACATGCATCTGGCCTGCGTCACCAACAAGCAGCGCTCCGTCCTTGTATTTCGAGACTGCGCGGAACCGGGAAAACGTCTGATCGGCAAACAGCTTTTGGAAATTTTCTCCGTCCCAAAGAACAAGGTCGCCACGGAATCCGTTTGCATCCACGAAATACCGTCCACCAACAAGAAGCACCGTTCCGTCCTCAAGTGGTAGCGCATCGACAAAATTGGAATGTACCGGACAGGTCAGACGTTCCCATGCGTCCTTATCTGACCTTATCAGAACAGTGCCGTCTCCGCCTGCCGCCAAAACGCGACCGTCCTGCAAGCGCACGGCGCATCGCAGATGGGCACGCGTCCCAGAGGTTTCGGCCCGCCACGCCTGCCCGTCAAAATGAAGGATTGTACCGCGGTCGCCGACAGCCCATGCACGACCATCTGGCTGACCGGTTACAGCGAAAAGCGGTTCGTTTATGGGATCGGTCGAATATTTGCCGTCAGCGTTGGTGACGCAGCCGCGAACCTGCTTCCAGTCCCTGCCATCATGGTGCAGGACCAGCCCCATCCAGCCAACGGCCCACAGGTCTTCCCGCGAACGGCCCCACAGCGCATGGATGGGGGCCAGCGCCTCGACCGGTTGGCGCGCCCAGTCTGATCCATCAAAATGGAAGATCGCCCCGTCGTCTCCGGCCACGAAGACGCCAAGATCATCGGCCCAACCTCCCCAGAAAACGTCCCCCGATCCGGCGGCGAGATCGTTGATCAACTGCCAGCCATCAGAGACTTCAGAAGTGTTGGAAAAATTGCCACGGAAGAAGTTGCGGCGCGAGGTTTGTTGCGGTGCTCCGTCCATCAGTCGGCTCCGTTTTCGCTTACGGCCCCGCGAAGCCGCCCTGCCTCTTGGTTCAACATAGAGGCTATCTCATCGCCGAGACCTTCGCGCTCGCCTTGGGGCAAGGCGCTTAGGGCGTCATGCAAGGCTTCAGCATCAATGTTTTCCTGAAATACAGTCCCCATGGCTTCCGCCACGGACGCGCCAAAGTCCTTGCGGCCCAAGGCGGCGACTGCCTCGACAAGGGGGGCAAAGGATTGGGCGGCTGCGCTATCGGGTTGTGCGGTGATAACGGGTTCACCATTGTCTGAACCCATCGCCAGTTCCGGTGCCAACGGAACCTTCGCAATACGTTCGATCCCAAGCTCCGAAAGCGCCTCTCCTAACCCTGCGTCGGGGAAGAGGTGAAACGCGCCGCTGCAATGGGGACAGACCACTCCGGCCATATTTTCCAGCGCACCGATAACCGGCAGACCACGTTCGTTGCAGAACCGCCCAGCCTTCAGGCTATCCATCTGCGCAACGGCCTGCGGCGTCGTCACAAGAACCGAGGAAACGTTGGACCCTTCAAGCATGTCGCAAAGCGTGATCAACTCATTCCCGGTGCCAGGGGGCATATCCACAACCAAAAAGTCGAGAGGGCCCCAGTTAAAGCTGCCGATCAGGTGATGAATAAAATCATGTTTATAGGCGTCGCGCCAAACGATCGGAGTGGTGTGATCCTCGACCATGAAGGCGAGCGAGCCGATTTTAACCGGGTGCCGGATGCCTTCGTCAGAGAATTCCAACGTGTCGAGTCCTGCTTTGGAGGTGCGTATCCGTTCCCCTGCAAGTCCGAAAAACCGGCTTTGGTTGGGGCCATGGATGTCTGCATCGGCCACGCCAACGCGGAACCCGCCTTTGGCCAAACCCGCTGCCAGATTGGCCGTTACCGTGCTTTTGCCAACCCCGCCTTTGTTGGCCAAGACAACGATAATCTGGCCAATCTCCTGCAGCCGGTCTTCGATCAGCACCTTGTTATGGTAAGATTTGTCGAGCTTGCACTCGGTTTCTTTTGGGCAGAACTGACAGGCATGTCCAAGGCCGCAATCGACCTTGGGAACACTGGCCTTTTCTTCGGGTGTCAGGAAATCCATAGATCAATCCGACGACATGTTGGCCAGTATCCAGCCTTCTGAGACGCTTTTGAGCCCGTCACGCTGTTGTTCGGTGCCTTGCCAGAGGGCAAAGGCCATCGGCACCATATCGCGCTCAAATGAAGAGTCGTGTTTGCCTTCGGCCTTGATGGGACGTGACATGACGACAACCCACTCGTTGGGATCTGCGTCATTTACTTCGTACATGCTGTCACCTGACACCGGCTGTTCATCCAGCGTCGTGGTGCTGCCAGGTCCACCTGCAGCAAGGTTTTGAACCGAGTTGTCGTCGGATCGCCAGTACCAGATGTTCACGGCGCCATCCGGCCCGTCGCCCATGATATAAGAGGTTTCGTCGTCACCAAGCGAGAACTGCACCGCCACACCATCCCGGAAACGGTTAAAGGCGCTAACCGTGTCGCGGGTTTCATCAATCCAGCGCAAGCGCACGTAGAACCGATCGGACGTCCGAGCCAATGTCATGTTGAGATAGGTGGTCTCGGCGTCATAATTCACCCGAAGATCAACGGACTCGTGGACGCTCGGTGCCGGGTTCATCGCAACGCGGTATTCGGGCAAACGTTCCCAGATGATGTCATCAGGGTCGTTGACACTGCGCAAGTAGATCCCGTCGGGAATCTTCGAAACCCGTACGGATTCATAGGCTTCGATCAGTTTAACATTCGCCTCGTCGATTGAGGCTCCGCCTTCTGCAAAAACGGGAGCGGCAATCGAAAGAGCGGCGGTTGTGATCAGGCATCGGGATAGATGTCTCATGGCGGTGATCTCCTTATCCCCACAGGTTTTGTGTTGCGGGCTCGGACGCCTGCGGCGTTGCATGAGCCTGCTTCGGCGAATCCGGGTCGCGGAACGGGCCAACCCTTGCTTCCAATTCATCAACCTGCCCGGCAGACCACGCGGCCATGTCCTGCAGCAATTGATAAGTGGTCGGGTCGAGGTCGGGCACCGGAGTTTGCCGCAGTTTTCCTGCGACTGTTTCGAGCATTGGCTCCAGATAGCGGCACAGGAAGTCCCGTTGAGCCCGCCGATAGGGCGATGCATCTCGATCGCTACGCAGCGCGCGGGCCTCCAGATGGCACAGCACCGACATGAACTCAAGCATGCTGGCCAGATGGTCTGGCTCGTCTTGCCGACCTTCATCTTCGGTCGCCGCTTTCAGCCCGAAGTGCTTGTAGAACGCGACAAGGTTCAACATCAGAACCGGCTTCGTAAGGCCGGCCAGAGTGGCCTCGTGATCGCCTGCCAGAAAGCTCGCAATCGGCTTGCCTTTCCGGCCATGCAAAAACGCCGTGATGAACCCAGATTCATACCTTTCGAAACTGGGCGACACACCAGCATTGGGCCAAGTGCGCCCGGTTACTTGTGACCAAGCCGTGTCAAAGGCCTCATGAAACTGGCCAGAGGTGACGGCCTCAAAAAACTCCTGCGCCGGATGCGCGAATGCGAAGGCTGAAAGCCGCCAAAGAGTTTCCTTTGCATCGGCCCGGTCCGGGGAATTCCCCATTGGCAGTCGAGTAGGAGCGCGCACAGACATCAGCGTCAGCTCAACTTGAACATTTCGGCATGTCGGTAGCCGATCAGCGTGTCCATCAACTCGCTTTCGCCGCCATCCTGTTTCTTCTGACGCTCTGCCGAAAGCGTGTCGAGCGCAGCCCGCACACCATCGCCGAACAGACTTTCAAGATAATCCATCGGCACGCGGTCTTCGTCCATCGCGCCGCCATTGTCGTCAATCTTCGGCGGTGACATCGGCGGGACATAGAAGACATTCGGCTTGGTGCCCCATTCCGGGTGCAGCGGCAGCGCGACCTTGTATTTCTCGACCAGCTGGTGGATCGGCCCGGCTTCGTCATCGCGGTATCCGATCCAACGGATCCGCCCGACGCACTGTTTGGCACATGCGGTCGGCAGGCCTTTCTCGATCCGCGGATAGCAGAAAATG
Organism: uncultured Actibacterium sp.; assembly: GCA_964346965.1. Classification (GTDB taxonomy): domain Bacteria; phylum Pseudomonadota; class Alphaproteobacteria; order Rhodobacterales; family Rhodobacteraceae; genus Actibacterium_B. The sequence continues at coordinate 5,531 of CAYFXM010000026.1, forward strand.
CACTTCTCGGATTTAGAGATTTCCTCGTTGAAATAGACCTTCTTGTAAGGGCAGGCGCTGACGCAATAGCGGTAGCCCCGGCAGCGCTCCTGATCGATCAGGACGATGCCGTCTTCCTGGCGCTTATAGATTGCATTGCGCGAGCAGGCCGCAAGACAAGCAGGGTTTTCGCAGTGGTTACAAAGCCTTGGGAGGTAGAAATAGTAGGTGTTGGGATAGTCACCTTCACCCTCATCTTCATCCCAGTTGGCCCCCCAAGTGGGCTTTACATTTGGGCGCAGCCACGGGTCGGTGCCGGTCATCAGCGCCTCTTCGTAGTTGTAGTCCCACGGCACGCCGTAGTCCTCGGGTGCAGGTTCCTGCCCAAGGCGCAGAGCACCGTCGCTGTCGAACCCGCCGCCCATGTCGGCATAGTTCTTTGGATAGCCAGTACCGGGCATCGTTTCGACGTTGTTCCAGTACATGTATTCCCGCCCGTTGCGGTTGGTCCACTGCAGTTTGCAGGCAGATGTGCAGGTATGGCACCCGATACATTTGTTCAGGTCCAAAACCATGCTGAGCTGACGATTCACGGCCATGTCTTAACCTCCTTGTCCGCGCGGCTTACGCCGGCTCCACATCGACGCCACTTTCGTGCGCCAGCTGGTTTGCGTTCCATTTGAAGAGCTTAAAGCCCAGATGTCCCCAGCCCCCAGCGAGTTCGAGCGGTTGGATCAGTGTCGCCATGGTGTTGTTCATGGGTTTCCACTGATCATATTGGTGGGGCTCCCAGCCATGCTCCATCATGATCGAGCTTTCCGGCAGGCTTGGATAGAACTTGGCCTGCGCGAAAAATTCGCCCGCGCTGTTGAAGATCCGCACCTTAGAGCCGTCGGTGATACCTTTCTCGGCGGCCAGTTTCGGGTTGATGTAGATGTTCGGCTCGCCCCGTTGCAGGCGCATCATGAACTTGTTCGATCGCCAGTTGGAATGGATGCCCCATCGGGTATGCGGTGAGTAGAAGGACAGCGGGAAGTTTGAGGCGCCGCTGCCGGCGTGGTGGCGCGCTGTCGGCACCACGGCGCCCATCCTTTCGAAGGTCGGGTGGTCGCAATAGAAAGTCACCCGCCCGGTTAGCGTCTCGTAGGGTTTCTTGTCCTCGGTCTGGGCGACAAATGGATTATAAGGCTCGTCCGGCGGAATTGGCTGGTTGTTGCCGCCTTCGGCATTCATCACGATGAAGCCCTGTTCGGCCGCCTCTTCCAGCGTGATGCCTCCCATTTCGGGACTGTTGTCTACCAGCCAGCGCGTGGCATCCTCGGCGTTCATCAGCGATCCGTTCATGGTGAAATCGTCGTGGATCGTGTGCAGATTGCGGCTGACACCTCCGTCTTCATACCCGGCGATACCACGGGCGAGGGCGCGTTCCTGGATCTTCTTGGTCAGCAGCACCATGATATCCCAGTCCGGCTTGGCCTCGCCAATCGGATCCACCGGGCCAGAGAAGACATTGATGAAACGGTGGAAGCCTACCGAGCGCAGATCCCACGCCTCGTAATGACTGGCCGCGGGCAGCAGGTAATCTGCCCATTGCGCCGTGCTGTCCATCCGCACGTTAATATCGACGAAGAGATCTTTGACCTCATCAAGGATCCGATCGCGATACTTGTCGGCGAACTTGTTGCGGCGGAACTTGTTGTCGGCGATCGAGATCAGACCTTTCATCTCGCCGTAATAGGGCATCCAGCCTTCGCCGATGCTCTCGTTGATCATCTCTTCCATCTCGTCGACGTCAAAGCCGACACGTTCCTTCAGCTTGGCGTTGTCGAAATACTTGCGGGCGTGGTCGATCATGTGGCCGCGCTGGAATTCACCCAGCCCGCCCGGTTCCAGCCGCGGGAATTTCTCGAAGCCGAACAGAGCAAGTTGCAGCCACGGGATGTGCTTCCAGTCGATCCACGAGGTATCCAGCCCGCCGGATTTGCCACCATGGCCGGTCAGTGCCAGCATCAGCGACATGGCCCAACCGGTGTAGATCCCGTTGGAATAGCGGCCAATGTTGAAGCCGGTCATCAGGATGGCCTTCTTCGCATCGGCGAACAGACGGGCCTCTTTGCGGACCATGTCCGGGGCGATGCCGGTCTCGGCGGCGGTGGCTTCGGGGCTGTACTTGGCCGCCTCTGCCTTCACCTTCTCGAAGACGGTTGTGACCTCGATCCCATCGACGGTGAATGTGCCTTCCAGCGCCGGATCGATGCTGTCCAGAGCGAGGGTCTTTTCCTCTGATCCCATCGAACCTTTCAGCATCACGGCTGCGCCCGAATTCAGATCCCAGTGATAGAAGTTCTGATCCGATCCGCCGTCTTTCAGATCCGCCTCTCGCAGCATCTTGCCATTGTCGGTGCGGACCAGCACCGGCAGGTCGGTCTGCTCTTTCATGAAGGCGGGTTTGAAGAGGTTTTCCTCGATGATCACGTTGACGAAGGCCATCGCAAGGAACGGGTCGGCCCCCTGTTTGATCGGCATCCAAAGATCGGCCAGGAATTCCATCCTCTACCTCCCGATGAACCGCATGGATGGATTTTTTTATGTAGTCCGGCACCACCGAGACCACGCGGGCCCCGTTGTATTTCGCTTCCCAAAGGTAATGCGCATCGGGGATGCGGGTGGCGTTCGGATTGAACAGCGACATCATTATGTAATCGGCATCGAACCAGGCATCCGAGGTGAAGCTTTCCAGCGGGTTGCCATAGGCCAGATGCGCCCCGGTGTTCAGGTCGCCCACATCGGTGAAGATATCCAGCTGCACCCCGCCGACCAGGGAAGCAAATCGGTAGGGCGCAGCAAAGCGAACCATCGACAGGTTGCCGGACCCGGTGTGGGTCATCAGCTTGCCGGGGCCGTATTTTTCGAAGATGTCGATCACCTTGTCGGCGATTTCCTCGGTGATTTCGTCCCATTCCATGCGCTGCCATTTGCCTTCGCCGCGCTCGCCGACGCGTTTCAGCGGATAGCGCAGCCGGTCGCCCTCATACATCGCGGCCGAGTGGATCGCGCCTTTCTGGCAGCCGCGCGGATTGGCATCGGGGACATTGGGGTTGATCTGCGGGTATTTCGCCAGTTGCTCTTCCCGCAGCACGATCCCGTCTTTGACAAAGACATCAAAAGCGCAGTTCCCAACGCAGTTGATGCAATGGGCTGACTTGCCGACCGAGTCCCATGTGAACTCGCGGCGATACAGGTCCTCCCAATCGCGATAGGGGTATTCGCTGGCCAATGTGTCCTCGATCGGCTCAAGCCGGTTCAGTGACCACGCCTTATCTGCGGCCAGAACCCCAGCCCCGACCAGCGTTGTGTTTTTCAGGAAATCCCGACGCTTCATGCGCAGCATATTGATCCTCCCCTTGTGTCGCACGGCCGCCCGACAATGCGGGTGGTGCTTTTCGTTCTTGGTTTCAGGATAGCCGGGAGAAGCCGCTCAAAGGCTGCGAAGTTGTTATGAGATGTAAACGAATTGTAAACAAATCAGGAGAAGCCTTTTCGATCCTGACCGGAACTGGTGTAGTCTGAAGCCAGCCAATGTCAGGGAGGCTGGTCCCCGGGGACCAGAGAACATATGGCCCCAGATGACGGGCGCGGCAGCCCGCAAGAATTCGACGGTCGCGCGGATGCGGATTCGGTCACTGCGTTTCTCGACGGGAGGCTCGACGCGCTCGTCGACCGATCGATCGAGATCGCAAAGCGAAACGGCTATGCCCCGTTCACGACGACGATCCGCGCTGCGTGGGTCGAGGCCATTCTCAGCGTCACCGAAGGGCTGGGTAAATATCTCAAATCCACAGACGGAACACCGCCGGGGCCGAAGGCAACGCTCGACTACAAATCCGATCCGCGGTTTGCCCGGATGCGGCTGATCGCTCGCCAGCACCGGTCGCTTGGGATCACGCTTCCGATGTATGTCGGGCTCTTCAAGCATTTCCGGAATCTCTACGTCGCCGAGCTTGAAAACATGCCCGACCGCATGGCGCCTGGTCTTGCCGCCATGGTCCGCGACTTCTTTGACGAGACGGAACTGAGCATCGCGGCGGACTGGCACAGTTCGGATGACAACGTCCGGCTGCGCGAGCTTCAGGAACGCGCCCGCGCCATCACGCTGGACAAGGACCGGTACTTCGCAATTTTCGAAAGCCTGCGGAACCCGGCCTTCCTACTGGACAAGACACGGAACCTTGTAAATGCCAACCAGGCTGCCTCCGAGCTCTTCCTGGGCGAGACGCAGGCAGGGGACATCATCTATCTGCGGTCCATGCGCCAGCGCAAGAGCTCTTTGAAAGAGGTCATCGACCAGATCACCGAAGCGGTAGACGAACCGGATCAATCTGTCTGGCTGGACACGCTGAACGGTCGTCGCTGCTACGACTTACGGATCCGTGCGCTGCATGACGCCGCCGAACATACTGCGATTGGTCATGTGGTCCTTTTGAACGATGTCACCGAACATCGACGGGCCGCAGAACGGGCGCAACAGTCTGAACGCGGGATGTCCCGCTTCCTTGCCACCATGAGCCACGAGATCCGAACGCCGCTCCACAGCGTACTCGGCGCGACCGATCTGTTGCGGACTGCCGATGTCGGAAGCGCGGATGAGTTCCTTGATGTAATCGAGGCCGCGGGCCAGACTCTTTTGCAGACCCTCAACAACGTTCTGGATTACTCCAAACTTGAAAACGAGCCGCCGGCACCGCGCCCTGTGGCGACCCATCTGGAACAAGCTGTCAGGGCCTTCATCCGCATGGCCTCTGTCGGACGTAACGGCGGTTCCCAGCTTTCATTCGAGATCGCACATGATCTGCCCCAGCATTTGAGAATTGACTGGGCCATGACCCAACAGGTTCTTAGCAATCTGGTGTCGAATGCGATCCGTGTTGATGACGGTCGTGGGGTCGAGGTAGGGCTTTTTGAAACAAAAGGCACCGCGGGAGGCCGAAACCTGCGGATCGAGGTCCGTGACCACGGCCCGGGTATTCCAGCCGACGATGCCGAGGCGCTGTTTCAACCTTTCGAGAAGGCCAGTGTACGGGAAACGGGCAGCGGTGGTGCTGGGCTTGGCTTGGCCATTTCACATCACCTTGTCGAAGCGATGGGGGGGCGGATCGGCTACCGCAATCGCGACAGTGGGGCGCTTCTATGGTTCGAGGTGCCGTTTGACCCTTGCGAGGCGGCAGCGGTGGAAAGCCCTCAGGCACCCGGCCAATCCGTTACAGCACCGCAGTCCGCGCCACGCTGCCTGCTGATCGACGATGATCCAATTGGCAGCACGGTGACGAGGCATCTCCTTGAGAGGCTGGGGTGTCGCGTTGACCAAGCGGCCTCTGTTGCACAGGCCATTCGGGCAGCACGGCGCCAGGATTACGATATCTATGTCGTGGACTATATTCTGCCCGACGGGACCGGGCCTTTGATCGTACGCGAAATTCGAGAGTATGCGTCCAACCCGTCACGCTTCGTGGCCCTAACAGCTAATGTCGAGGTGCTTAAAAGCAATGAGGACATGGGGGGGCTATTTGACGGTATCCTGGCCAAACCAGCCGATCAGGACTCGCTTGCCTCTGCTCTTTTACTTCAGACTGCAGCTCCTGGCGCAGGCTTCCCCGCACGGGACAGAGAACTGCCCAATAATCTTGACGGTCTTTCCCCCGACACGGTGGTTGCCATGACAGAAGCTTTTGAGATTGCGTGGCGGAAATTTCGTGAAGCCATCAGCAACGGCAGGGGTGCGGCCGAGTTGGGGTTCGAGGCCCACAAACTGGCGGGAAGTTCCGGCCTCCTTGGGCTTCATGAGCTGGAAGGACAACTCAGACAGTTTTGTGGCGCGTGCCGGGAACAGGACGCTTCGGATACTGTCACAAAGCTCTCTAAAAGTTTGGACGTTGAACTGTCAGACTTCCCTTCCTGGAACAGGCTTTACGACAGGGAGGACCAGTCGTGAGTTCGACACTTACCCAGCAAAGCCAGCGCCCTACAGGCGACGTACTTGGTGCCGTTCTTGGTGTCGATGACGATCCGGTCGTTCAGTTGGGGCTGGGGGATATCGTGCGATCGGCTGGCGGCGACTATTTCGAAGCCACCAGCGCGACCGAAGCCGAGGATTTATTGGGCAAGAACAAATTCGATCTTGTCCTTTTGGACCGAAAACTTCCCGACAGTGACGGTTTGTTGTTGCTTCAGGCGATAAAGAACAGCAGCGACTGTCCCGTGGTAGTCCTCAGCGCAATGGGCGAAACTCGGGACAAAATACTTGGTCTGGGGTTGGGGGCTGCGGAATATATTACAAAACCATTTAATCCCGTCGAACTAATAACACGAGTTCGCTCGCTGCTAATGCAGCGCCGTGATCAGCGAAACCGCATGAACGGAGAGTTGTTTACCATAGGGGACCTGTCTTTCAGGCCTGACACCCGCGCGCTCAAAGTCGGTGATACTGAATTATTCCTGCCCCCGACCGAGGCGCGGCTTCTGCATGTGCTTTTGTTGCGACTGGGCGAGCCCCAAAGCCGCGACAACCTTACACGCTTTGTCTGCAACCGGGATTGGTCCCCCGGCGACCGGACGATCGACGTTTTGGTTGCAAGGCTGCGGCGGCGCATTCCCAAAGACGTTGCACAAATCGTCACCGTTCACCGTTTCGGTTATGTCCTGACAATGAGTGGCTGAGAAGCGGTATTCCGCCGGTTCTTTCCACATCTGCAAAACTTTTCAGCATCTGCAAAAACCGAGCCTCGCCGGGGGGATTCCGTCTTCGGCACCCGCATTAGCAACCTGATGAAGAACAGTAACTTGAAACGAATACAGAAGAAGCAGGCACCAACTTTACTGCTACGAATCAAGGCCTTCTATGAGTCCGAACCTGCGATTCAGGACGACAATATCTAGGTTCATCTTCAAGTGCGAAATCTACCGGCAAGGTTGATCGGCCGCGGTTCCGCATTATCCGCACATTAGAAGCTTACTTTGCGCAAATGCTGCATATTCCAACAAATGTCGGGTTTGGAGATATGACGCGCTTAAGTGAGAAGGGGAAGGCCTACGGCAGCTTTGGGGCCGTGATCGTCAGTTTGCGGAGAAGGGCTGAAAGTCGGCTTAGTCCCGCCCAACTGCCGTTCG
>CAYFXM010000026.1:12683-19800 GCA_964346965.1 uncultured Actibacterium sp.
GGACCTTAGCTGCTGGGTTAAGGGACGACCGCTCAGCGGACAAAGCCGCCGTTCGGTTTAACCGTTACACGGTCCGGTTCTGGTAAACAGCGAAACCCCAACACAGGTCAAATCGCAGTGCTGTAGCTTGCTCGGCAGTCATCAAGCTATGCGCAAAAAAGTAACAGGGACTGGCTGATCGCGACTAGCTTTGCCTAGTCCCTGCTTTTGCTCCTACCTCGCCTTTACATAGCTTCCCGGCGCCGCCTCGATGGATTTGTATTTCCCACGCTTGGCTGGTTTCCGAGCGGTCACCATGACATCGTCCCTCTCTTCGATCCATTCAGCCCAGTGCGGCCACCACGATCCTTCGTGCTGCTGCGAATTCTTCAGGAAATCCGCTGAGGACTCTGGATAGGCGCCTGCAGTTCGGTAGCCGTATTTCTGCTTTTTAGATGGGGGATTGATGACCCCTGCAATATGGCCAGAGCCCCCAAGAACGAACTCAACGTCGCCGCCCAAGACCTGCGTCGTCGGGTATATCGAGGTCCAGGGCGCAATGTGGTCCTCTTGGGTCGCCAGTACGAAGCAGGGGGTCTTGATCTTGGCCACATCCAGCTTCACACCGTTGAGCTCCAGCGCGCCCGGGCGACGCAGCCCATTCTCTAGATAGACCTTTTCCAGATACCACAGCAGCATAGCCGCAGGCAGGCGCGTCGCATCCGAGTTCCAGTAAAGCAGATCGAAGGCTCGAGGTTTCTTGCCGCGCAGATAGTTTGCTTCGAAGAAGGACCAGATCATGTCTTTTTCCCGCAGCATCGAGAACATGTCATGAAGGTGGTACGCTTCTAGGTACCCTTTCGCGGCCATATGTTCGCGAAGAACTTTCAGGCGGTCCTCATCGATGAAAACCCCGATCTCGCCCACGTCTTTGAAGTCAACCATTGTGGCCAGCGTCGTGGCTGCGGCGATGCGGTCGTCACCCTTCGCCGCAAGATAGGCGAGGGTCGCGGTCACAAGAATACCGCCAATGCAGAAGCCCAGAATGTTGGCTTTCTCTTGCCCCGTAATGTCCCGAATGACATCAAGCGCAGAGAGCGGGCCCAGCTTCATGTAGTCGCTGAAATCCATTTCAGCATGCGCCTTGGTTGGGTTTGCCCAAGAAATCACGAAAACCGAATGCCCCCGGTCCAGCATGTAGCGGACCAGACTGTTCTTTTCCTGCATGTCGAGGATGTAAAACTTGTTGATCCAGGCCGGAACGAACAGAAGCGGGGTGCCGTGTTGCTCTTTCGTGCGCGGATGATACTGGATCAGCTGCATCAGCTCGTTTTGATATACGACTTCGCCCTCGGTCGTGGCCAGATCTTCGCCGACCGTGAAGGCGGTTTCATCATTTGTAGCGATATCGAGCCGCCCCTCGCCGCGTTCCAAATCGTCAAGAAGGCTTTCGATGCCATCAAGAACGCTGGAACCGTTGCTTTCGACCATCTCTGCGCGCGCTGTGGGATTGGTCGCCAGAAAATTCGAGGGCGACAACGAGCTTAACAACTGTCGGGTATAGAAGTTTACCCGCATGTCGTCCTTTGTATCCTCTGTCAGGTCTTCCAGAAGGTCGATCAGTGTATTTTCGAAGGACAGGAAAACGTCCCGATAGATCCGCGCAACGTGATCCTCGGACCAGCCTTGCCCCGAAAAGCGACGGTCCTGTGGAGTGTCACCATCTTGCGTTGTGGTCGCGGCGGCCACCATGGCCTTCCAGATATTGGCAAGACCGGTTCCAGCCTTCACCTGAGCCGACCAGAACTTCTGGGGATCGCTGATCAGGCCCGTCCAGAAATTGCCGTAGGCTTTGGCCAATGTTTCCGCATCGGTAAGAGAGTATTCCGCGCCTGTGGCTTTTGCGACGGATAGGGCCTGCATTTTTTGACTTAGTGCGAAAGCACGTTGCGTTAGCAACGTCAGTCTTACGCTGGTGTTTGCGATTTCAGTGGCATTGGGGGTTTGCACGTCGTTCGTCATCAGTTGGCCCTTCCGTCATCAGTCATTGCGCCCTTGGTCGGGCGGCAGGGGGCGGGGCGCATGAACTGCGCCCCGCAAGATTTTAGTTGAGACGTTCAAACGCCAGGGCGATGCCCTGTCCGCCGCCGATGCACATCGTGACAAGACCATAGCGACCACCGATGCGCTCTAGTTCATACAGAGCTTTGATCGAGATAATCGCACCGGTTGCGCCGATCGGATGACCCAGAGCAATCGCGCCACCGTTGGGGTTCACCTTGGCTGTGTCGAAGCCAAGCCCGGCATTTACAGCGCAGGCCTGCGCAGCGAAGGCCTCGTTGGATTCGATGACGTCGAACTGATCTGCCGACATGTTGATCTTGTTCAGCAGGGTGGTGACCGCCGGGATTGGTCCGATACCCATCACCTCGTGCGGGACACCGGCGTGGGCGTAGCCAAGAAGACGTGCGCGCGGCTTCAGACCAGCTTTCTCTGCCGCATCAGCCGATGCCAGAACCAAAGCGGCAGCGCCGTCGTTGATACCCGAAGCGTTGCCCGCAGTTACCGAGCCGCCGTCGCGTTTGAATGCCGGGCGCAGTTTGGCAAGGCTTTCCATCGTGGTGCTGCCTTTGACGTGTTCGTCGGTGGCAAAGGACACCATTTCGCGGCGAACCTTTACTTCGATTGGCAGAATTTGGCTGTCGAAGTGACCCGCTTCGATCGCTGCGGCGGCACGCTTTTGGCTTTCGACGGCAAAGGCGTCTTGCTGTTCGCGCGTGATGTTGTGCGCTGCCGCAACGTTTTCGGCGGTGACACCCATGTGGCCAACACCAAAGGGATCGCTTAGTGCGCCGATCATCATATCGGTCATCGAAATGTCACCCATTTTGGCGCCCGTGCGGATGCTTTGGGTCGAATGGGGCGAGCGCGACATGCTTTCTGCACCACCAGCCAGCGCGTAATCGACATCGCCCAGCATGATGTGCTGTGCCGCCGAGACGATGGCCTGTGCGCCAGAGCCGCACAAACGGTTGACGGTCAGGGCAGCGGCGTCTTCTGAAACACCTGCGTCTACGGCAGCAGCGCGGCCCATGTACATGTCGCGCGGCTCGGTGTTGATCACGTGACCAAAGACCGAATGTCCGATTTGCTTGGGGTCAACTTCGGAACGGCTCATTGCCTCTCTCGCGACAGCTGTGGCCAGTGCGGTGGGGGCGATGCCTGCCAGTGATCCGCCGAAAGTGCCGATCGCTGTGCGAGCGCCGTCCAGAATTACTACGTCTTTTACCATTGGTTCGTCCTCTCTTTGATTTCGATTATTTGGTTGGTTCGCCAAGGCCGCCGATCCGGTCTGCGATGGCATCAAGTGTGGTGGGGTCGTCGATGGTCGCAGGCATCTTCCACGGGGTACCATCAGCGATGGACACCATCGTTCCGCGCAGAATTTTTCCCGAGCGGGTTTTGGGAAGGGCCTGAACCACCAGACACTTCTTGAATGCTGCAACCGGTCCGATTTCTTGACGGACAAGGGCGACGCATTCCTTTTCGATATCGGCCTCGGTGCGGTCGGCGCCTGCGTTCAGGCAAACAAGACCCAGTGGCGATTGCCCTTTCAGTTTGTCGCCGATGCCGATCACAGCGCATTCTGCGACGTCTGGGTGGGACGATAGAACCTCTTCCATCGCGCCGGTGGACAGGCGGTGCCCGGCCACGTTGATCACGTCATCCGTCCGCGCCATGATGTAGACATAGCCATCTTCATCCACCATCCCCGCGTCACCCGTTTCGTAGTATCCGGGGAAGGCATTCAGATAGCTCGACTTAAAGCGCTCTTCCGCGTTCCAAAGCGTCGGCAACGTGCCCGGAGGCAGCGGCAGCTTGATCGCGATTGCGCCAAGAGTTCCCGGCTCTACCGGGTGTCCCGCATCATCCAGAATTTCGATCTCGTATCCGGGCATCGGCACGGCAGGCGAACCGGGTTTGATCGGCAGTCCTTCGATCCCCAACGGATTGGCCGCGATCGACCAGCCTGTTTCGGTCTGCCACCAATGGTCGATGACCGGCTTCTGCAGATGGGTTTGCGCCCAATTGATCGTATCAGGGTCAGCCCTTTCACCCGCCAGGAACAAAGCATCCATGCCGCCCAGATCGTATTTCTTCAAATAAGTGGCATCAGGGTCTTCGCGCCTAATCGCACGCAAAGCGGTAGGAGCCGTGAACAGAACCTTGACGTTGTGCTCTTCCACAATGCGCCAGAAGGTGCCGGGGTCAGGGGTTCCGACAGGCTTGCCTTCAAAAACCACGGTGGTGCACCCGGCCAGCAGCGGTGCATAGCAAATATAGCTGTGGCCAACGACCCAACCAACATCCGATGCCGCCCAGAACACGTCACCGGCAGAGACGTTGTAGATGTTTTCCATGGTCCACAGCAGCGCGACCATGTGGCCACCGTTGTGACGTACAACACCTTTCGGTTGGCCGGTCGTGCCAGAAGTGTAGAGGATATACAGCGGATCGGCCCCGCCGACCGGAGTGCAATCGGCCGGGACTGCGGCGTTGACCTCGTCTGTCCAATCGAAGTCGCGCCCTTCGATCATAGAGGCTTCGGCCTGCGAGCGCTGCAGGATCACGGTGAATTCCGGCTTGTGTGTGGATTGCTCGATTGCCTCGTCCAAAAGAGGTTTGTAGGCGATCACCCGGCTACCTTCGATCCCGCAAGAGGCGCTTAGGATCGCCTTCGGAGTGGCATCGTTGATCCGGACGGCCAACTCGTGCGCTGCAAATCCGCCAAATACGACAGAATGCACCGCCCCGATGCGGGCACATGCCAGCATGGCCACCAGTGCTTCGGGCACCATCGGCATATAGATAACGACGCGGTCGCCCTTGGTCACACCTCGGGCCACCAATACGCCTGCCAGTCGCGAAACACGATCCAGCAGCTCATTATAGGTAAAGTGGGTTTTGCTATTCGTAACCGGGCTGTCGTGAATGATGGCGGGCTGGTCCCCACGGCCGGCCGCAACATGCCGGTCAATTGCGTTGTAACAGGTGTTGCCTTCGGCGTCGGCGAACCACTGATAAAGAGGAGCGTTGGAGTCATCGAGAGCCTTAGTCGGCGGTGTGCTCCAATCCACTGCTTCGGCGGCCTTTGCCCAATAGGCGGCCGGATCGGCTTTCCATTCAGCATATATGCGTTTGTAGGTATCCATAGATCCCTCCTCCTGAGACGTAATTTGTTTTTCTGCTAAAGGCGCCGGGGTTCGGGATAAGATCTTCTTGTCCAGAATGTCCTCGTAGATTTCCTTCTCAAACTCGGTAAGAAATCCACGTGTCCGGACTGTAATCGTTTCCCAATCTCTCATTTCATCCCCCCCTGGCGCCATGTTGCTTCGGCGCTCAGCACCAGAGTTGCCCGCAACAGACACCCAACTCGTAGGCGGCAAGACGCTTTCGGTCGACTACTGAACGTGTTACAATGCGAATGATTTCATATTGCAAAAAGCGAAAAGAGAATTTGTAAATGGCCGACGAACTTAGAAAGATTTTTGCCGGGGCGCGGATTAGAAACCTGCGCCTAAGCCAGAAGATGACCCAAGCGGCCTTCGCGGAAAAATTGGGAATATCAACGAGCTACCTGAACCAGATCGAAAATAACCACCGATCCCTGTCTGCGGCCGTTATCCTATCGTTGTTCAGCGCGTTCCAATTTGACCTGTCAGAGCTAGCCCTTGATGAAACAGGCAAAGTCACCGTCGATCTGGGTGAGATTTTTTCAGACCCGGTATTCGCGGACACAAAAGTTCAGCCACAAGAACTGAAGATCGCAGCGTCAAATGCACCGAACGTCGTTAAAGCGTTTTTGAACCTCTATCAGGTGTTCCAAAAAACCAGAGAGCAATTGGGACAAGTCGACAGTGCCATCGCTCAGACCGAGGCCCCTGTTGCGCCATTGCCGTATGAAGAGGTGCGCGATTACTTCCACTATAAAGACAACTACATCGACGATCTGGATCGCGCAGGGGAAATCTTCGCAACCAAACTCAGCAGCAACGACAAACAGCGCTATGCCGTGCTGGCGGACTATCTGGGTGACGTTCACGGTATCCGGGTCATCGAAACAAAGGCGGCATCCTCAGCGGGTTCAGTTCGTCGTTTCGACCCAGCCACAAAGACACTGCATCTTAGCGCGACGTCCAACCTGTCAACGAACCTGTTTCAAATGGCGTGTCAGGTTGGGTTGTTGGAACAAAGCGGCCTTATCGCGCGTCTTTTGGACGAAGCAAATTTTCACACGGATAGCGCCCGCAATGTTTGCCGGATGACATTTGCAAACTATTTCGCAGGAGCCGTGGTCCTTCCCTATACCGAATTTGCCAGAGCCGCGGCAGAGACCCGGCACGACATCGAAAAGCTCGCGTTCCTCTTCGATGCCAGCCGAGAGCAGGTCTGCCACCGCCTTAGCATGTTGCAGAGGCCGGGCAACAAGGGGGTTCCGTTCTTTTTTGTCCGGCTGGACCGGGCAGGAAACATAACCAAGCGACACAGCGCGACAAGCCTGCAATTCACCCGATTTGGCGGCAGTTGTCCTCTTTGGAATGTGCACAAGGCATTTGAAACGCAGGGCGAAATCCTAAGACAACTCGCCAGAACGCCCGACGGGTTAACCTATCTTTGCCTTGCTTTCAGCAAGACGATCCGCGGATCTGACTACGGCACCCAACCACGCAAATACGCGATCGGTCTCGGGTGCGAGGCCAGATACGCAGATCAGCTGATTTATGCGGATGACTTCGACGTGACAAATGCAGACCGGTTCGAACCAATCGGAACCGGCTGCAGGATTTGCGAGCGAACCGATTGTGCCCATCGTTCGGTCCCGCCACTAGGGCGCGATATCAGTGTCGACCCCAATTCACGTAAAACGGTGCCATTTCGAATTGCATAGGCCGAGCATTGTAACTGCTGGCTGTAAGAGACAAAGGCTTTCATACTGGGCTCGAACCAGTTCAGTGTGAATTGTAGCGAAGGCCCGAAGTCAACCGACTGAATTGAAGTCTGCTATTGCTTCCAATATCCTTTTTGGGCTCTTTTCCTCTTTCGTCGCACGATGCATGAATGGCTGGTCTGGCAAACA
>CAYFXM010000027.1:0-19761 GCA_964346965.1 uncultured Actibacterium sp.
CGCGATGGGTCACGAGGGCATGCGCTCGTCGCTGGCCTCGCGCGAAGCGATTGCGGATACGGTCGAGCTCACCATGCGCGGCCACTGCTATGACGCGATCGTAGGTCTGGCGGGTTGTGACAAGTCGCTGCCCGGCATGATGATGGCGATGGTCCGCCTGAACGTGCCGTCGGTGTTCCTCTATGGCGGTTCGATCCTTCCGGGTCGGTTGAACGGCAAGGACGTGACCGTTCAGGACGTGTTTGAAGCGGTTGGCCAGCACCAGGCGGGCAACCTGTCCACTTGTGAGTTGGAAAAGCTGGAAGCCGTGGCCTGCCCCTCGGCCGGTGCCTGTGGTGGTCAGTTCACTGCGAACACCATGGCCTGTGTGTCTGAAGCTATCGGATTGGCCCTGCTGAACTCGTCCGGTGCCCCTGCGCCGTATGAAAGCCGTGACGCTTATGCTGAGGCGTCGGGTGCCGCGGTCATGAACCTGATCGAAAAGAACATCAAAGCGCGCGACATCGTCACGCTGAAATCGCTGCAGAACGCCGCGCGGGTTGTCGCCTGTACCGGTGGCTCGACCAACGCGGGCCTGCACCTGCCAGCGATTGCGCATGAGGCGGGCATCGACTTCTATCTGGAAGACGTCTGCGAGATCTTCCGCGACACGCCTTATTTCGTCGACCTGAAGCCGGGCGGTCAGTACGTGGCGAAAGACCTGTACGAAGTGGGCGGCGTTCCTGTCGTGATGAAGGAACTGCGTAAAGCCGGCCTGATCCACGAAGACTGCATGACCGCTTCGGGCGAAACAATTGGCGAAGCACTCGACAAGATCGAAGGCGAAGCCGATGGCAAAGTTATCTATCCGGTCGAAAACCCGATCACCAAAACCGGCGGCGTTGTCGGCCTGAAGGGCAATCTGGCCCCCGAAGGTGCCATCGTGAAAGTCGCGGGTATGAGCGAAGACGATCAGGTCTTCACCGGCCCCGCGTTGGTCTTTGAATGCGAACAAGACGCCTTTGAAGCGGTCCAGAACCGGGACTACAAAGAAGGTGACGTCTTCGTCATCCGCAACGAAGGCCCTTCTGGTGGCCCTGGCATGCGCGAGATGCTGGCCACCACCGCGGCCCTGTCCGGTCAGGGCATGGGCAAGAAAGTGGCTCTGATCACAGACGGCCGTTTCTCGGGTGCGACCCGTGGCTTCTGTGTGGGACACGTTGGTCCCGAAGCAGCGCATGGCGGTCCGATTGCCCTGCTGAAGAACGGCGACATGATCACCCTGAACGCCCTGACCGGCGAGTTGTCGGTTGACCTGTCCGACGAAGAGCTGGCCAAACGCAAAGCTGAATGGTCCGGACCGCGCGAGACCATCTATGCCTCGGGCGCGCTGTGGAAATTCGCGCAGCAAGTTGGCGCAACCTACAAGGGCGCGGTTACGCACCCGGGCGGCAAAGCCGAGAAGCATGAGTACATGGACCTTTAAATCGGTCGGGTTGGCGCTTGCGCTGGCCCTGACAGCCTGCGTCGCCGCAGACGGTGAATTGGTCAGCCGCTCGCAACCGCGGGCGGTCATGGTGACCGATGCCGACGTGGTGGTCGCCGGGCCCAAGGGCTATTGCATCGACCGTCGATCCTTGACCGAGCATGACGATGGCAGCTTTGTCCTTCTGGCAAGCTGCCACTCGCTTGCACGGGGCCGCCGGGTCCAAAATCAGCCGGAGCCGCTTCTGTTGACCGCGTCAGTGTCTGGCGTGCCCGGCGCGGTAGGAGAAGCGTCGTTGCTGAAACGTTTCTTCGGTTCCGATACAGGCCGCCAAGCGCTGTCGCGTGACGGGCGAGCCGACACGGTTGAGGTGCTCCAGATGTTCCGGCGTGGCGAGGCTTTCGTTCTGCATGCGCGCGACACCAGTAGCGGTCTGGGCGAAGGGCTTCGGGAAGACTATTGGCGTGCCTTTATCGAGGTGAACGACCACATTGTAACGGCCTCTGCCATCGCCTTCCGCGATGCTGCTGTCAGTGACGACGACGCGCTGGACGTTCTGGGCCGTTTCCTCGACCAGATTCGCTCTGCCAGCGCGGTGTCGCTGACCGAGTGATCGGTGCTTGTCCCATCGGCCTCGGCTGATTAGACATTGGGGCGAAGCGAACAGGCGGTCCTCATGACACGATGGCGAACCACTATCCTGACCCGACTGGCCGAGCGCAGGCTTCTTGCCCGCTGGGCAGAAGCGGCTGATCAGGCGGATCGTTTGCCAGTCGCGGAACTGCGAAACTTGCAGGCAAAGCTACGCCCACTGTCCGAAGAACTTGCGCGTATTGACCGGGTCGCCTCAGCGCGTCTGACTGGCACGGCGAATGCCATTCGCAAGCCGCGTGGAACCGATTGGGCCTATCGCCCACGTCTGTGGCGGGAGAACATTGACCGACGGGGGCAAAGCTTCGTTTCCTCGCCCGGTTGGCTGGATGGTGAAACGACTCTGTTTCACGACTGCGATCTTCACGAGATCGGGTTTCGACAAACCCCGACCCGATCCAGCGAGGCGCTGTCGCCCTTTGACGTTCAACTTGAAGTGATGCATTTCCGCGGTAGCTTCCTGTCCCTGTCGATTGACTTCCCGAACGAGGCCTTGTCGGATCTGCACCCCCAACACCTGGTCGAAGCTACGGCTGAATTGAAGACCGACCGACCTACGGAAATCTTCTTCCGCCTGAACCTTCGACAGGATCAGGAGGTCAAACAAATCCTGCATTCAGTTCCCGAGTCGTCGGGCGAGATGCCGGTCCAATTCGACCTCGCCTACTCGGATGTCCAACCGCGCCAAATCGACAAAATCTGGTTGGACGTGATCTTCCCTAGCCCTGCGATGAACCTGTTGACCCTATCTGACCTCACCCTCACCCGCAGGCTCCGCGCCGATTTCTAGGAGAGTGCGATGCACAATCTGACTCTGACCAAGATAACTTTCCAAGGTGGTGTCTGGCATGGTGTACTGGGCGGAGTCGCCCCAGGTGCGGAGGCGCCGAAGCTACAACTCCTGCTGCGGGGCCAGCCTGTTGGCGCCGTCGAACTATCTGCGGATCCAACTGACGACGCGCAGCGGCGAGTTCGTATCGAGTTGCCGCGCGAGGTGATCGGAGAGGGCGTTCAGTCGTTGATGATTGTCGCCGAAGACAACACCGCGCCGCTGTTTGTGATCCGTCTGGCCGCCGGGGAAGCGTTGGAGCAGGACCTTCAGTCCGAGATCGAACAATTGCGGGCCGAGCTTGATCTATTGAAGTCAGCCTTCCGTCGACACTGCGCCGAAACCACCTAAAGGTGACGTGGCGTTTCGCGTGACTTTCACGTCGACTTACAGATTGTGAGGGGATGACAAATGAGACGCGCCCTTATCCGCATATGCTTGCGCCCTTGGACCTTGGGTTCACGGTACTGAAAAACCGCGTCCTGATGGGGTCCATGCATACCGGCCTTGAGGAAACTAAGGACTGGAACCGGGTCGCAGAATTCTATGCCGCGCGGGCGCGGGGTGGTGTGGCGTTGATGGTAACGGGCGGAATGGCACCGAACCGCGAGGGCGGCGTGTTTCCCGGTGCAGCGGGCCTGTTCAGCGACGAGGACATTGCCAACCACAAGGTCGTGACCGACCGGGTACATCAGGCAGGCGGCAAAATCGCCATGCAGATACTTCACGCAGGACGCTATGCCTACGGGCAGGATTGTGTTGCGCCCTCACCAATCAAATCACCGATTTCCCCCTTCCCGCCGACCGAGTTGGACGAGGAAGGGATCGAAAAACAAATTGCAGATTTCGTGACCGCCGCCGTCAATGCGCAACAAGCTGGCTATGATGGTGTCGAGGTGATGGGGTCCGAGGGATATTTCATCAACCAGTTTCTGGTGACGCACACAAACAAGCGTGCTGACCGGTGGGGTGGCTCTTATGAAAACCGTATGCGCTTGCCGGTTGAAATCGTACGCCGCCTGCGCGAGGCTGTTGGTCCTGATTTCATCGTGATCTATCGTCTCTCGATGATTGACCTCGTGCCCGCCGGATCGACTTGGGAAGAGGTCGTCCAGCTGGCCAAGGCCATTGAGGCTGCAGGCGCCACAATCATCAACACGGGCATCGGATGGCATGAAGCCCGCATTCCGACCATCGCGACCAGTGTGCCGCGCCGCGCCTTTACCTGGGTGACGAAGAAGCTGATGGGGCAGGTCTCGATCCCGGTGATCACGTCGAACCGGATCAACCATCCAGATGTGGCTGAGGCGGTGCTGGCTGACGGTTGCGCAGACATGGTCTCTATGGCGCGGCCTTTCCTTGCAGATGCAGATTTCGTAGCCAAGGCGGCCGATGATCGGGCCGATCTGATCGCGCCCTGTATCGCCTGCAACCAAGCCTGTCTGGATCACACGTTCAGCGGCAAGATCAGCACCTGCCTTGTGAACCCGCGCGCCTGTTATGAGACGGAATTGATGATTGAGCCCGCGAATGCACCCAAGACCGTGGCGGTTGTCGGCGCCGGTCCCGCCGGCCTGTCGGCTGCGATCACCGCCGCCGAACGGGGATGCCACGTCACCCTCTTCGACCGCGCCTCCGAGATTGGTGGGCAGCTCAACGTCGCCAAGCAGATTCCCGGCAAAGAGGAATTCCGGGGGCTGGTGGACTGGTTCCGCATCATGCTGGATGAAACTGGTGTGACGGTGCGCCTGAACGAAACCGCGGACGCCGACACCCTTGCCGGTTTCGATGAAATTATCATCGCCACCGGAGTCGTCCCGCGTGACCCGGAGATCGAAGGGCAGGATGGCGACAATGTCCTCGGTTATCTGGATGTGCTGCGAGACGGCAAGCCCGTCGGCGGCAAAGTAGCGATTGTCGGGGCTGGAGGTATTGGGTTCGACACCGCGGAGTTCCTCGTGCAGGACGGCGAAAGCCCGACTGAGAATCTGGCCGAGTGGAAATCGGAATGGGGTATCTCGGACCCAGAAGAGGACCGGGGCGGTTTGTCGCCCGACGGTGCCAAGCCCGAGGCGCCCGCGCGACAGGTCACCCTGTTGCAGCGCAAACCGGGGGCGCCGGGTAAGAAATTGGGTAAGACCACCGGCTGGATTCACCGTGCAACCCTGCGCATGAAAGACGTCAGGATGATGGGTGGCGTGAATTACGAACGCATTTCACCCGAAGGGCTGCACGTCTCATTCGGCGCCGCTCGCGAGAATCCCAAGGTGATCGAGGCTGATACAATCGTGCTTTGCGCCGGGCAGGTCTCGGAGCGGTCTCTGGCCGATGCGCTGATTGAAAGGGGGTTGGTCCCCCATATTATCGGCGGTGCGGATGTAGCGGCAGAACTGGACGCCAAGCGGGCCATCGCTCAAGGCACAAAAGTCGCGTCTGGACTCTAAGTCTCTTAAACTGAATGAAAATGTGGCGTGAATTTCGGGGGTGATCCCCTGTTTCTCCGCGCTCTTCGCCGTTTCCTGCAGCAAAACGATCCAATCATTACCCAAGTATTGTCGGCCCGTCTCCCCATTTCCGCCCGAATCTGCCCGGATACCAGTTGGAGGGGGCAAGAATAAAAAGACGAAGGTAACGTAATGGACCGACTGACCGAGATGGAAGCGTTCGCCACTGTGGTGGATCAGGGCGGCTTTACCGATGCAGCCAAAAAGCTGGGTATTTCAAAATCGGCTGTCTCGAAGCACGTGTCTTCGCTGGAAGCCCGTCTTGGCGCACGGCTTCTGAACCGCACAACCCGCCGTGTCAGCCCGACCGAAATTGGACTCGCCTATTACGACCGCGCGCGTCGCGTGTTGAACGATGCGGGTGAGGCCGACGCGCTGGTGACCTCTATGCAATCGGCTCCGTCCGGCCTGCTTCGGATATCTGTTGCGACCGATTTCGGCGTGAACCACCTGTCGCCCATTCTTGGCGACTTTCTGCAGGAATATCCCGATATCACCGTAAACATGGTGTTGAACAACCGCTTTGTTGAGCTGATCTCTGAAGGGTTCGACATGGCCATCCGCGTGGGAGAGCTGGAAGACAGCACCCTGCGCGCCCGCAAACTGACAGACACTACGAAGCGCATGATCGCTTCCCCCGCATACTTCGAGCAGTTCGGCCGCCCGCAGCGGATCGACGACCTGAACGAACATAAGCTGCTGCACTATTCCAACCAAGCAAGCGGCAATGTTTGGAAGATCACGGCGCCTTCGGGCGAAAAACGTCAGGTTCGTACTGCGGGCTGGCTGACGGTCAACGACGGTCAGTCCCTGCTGAACGCAGCGATTTCGGGTCTTGGGATCGCCTATTTGCCCAGCTACCTTTATGCCGAAGCCATGGATCAAGGATTGGTTATGGACGCCATTCCGTCGCTGCCGGAAGAACGGCTGGGGATTTATGCGGTCTATCCGCCAGGCCGCTTCACGCAGCCGAAGGTGCGTGCGTTCATTGATTTTCTGGTAGAGGCCTTTGCCCACAGGGAGCTTGCCAAAGCGTCCTAAGCCAGAGCGAGCTTATTCCGTCGAATTCAGAATTGCCTCGACGCGCCGGTTCAGGTCCCGCCCGTCGTTGGTCAGGTTCGTCGCCAGCGGAACAAGATATCCAACACCCTGCGCATCGACCTGTTCCCCCGGGACGCCCAGTTCTGCAACCAGCTTCTCGCGAACGGAAGTCGCGCGTTTTTTAGACAAGGCGATATTGCCATCCAACCCGCCCTCGGCATCGGTATGTCCGACAAGAACGATCCGGCGATCGGGGTTGTCCAAAAGGTAATCCGCGAGTTCGTTCAGCGAAGTGAACTCTGCATCTGCAAGCTGGGAAGAGCCGGTTTCAAAGGCCAGATCGGACAGAACGACGCGACCATCGCCCTCCAGTTGCTCGCTAAGATCGCCAGCGACGGGAAGTTCCGGGCCGGTCTTTGTTGACGTTGTTACGGTCGGTAGAGGCTCCGCCTCTGGCTGGCCAACCCGGACTAGGTGCACGAAGCCCATCTGTCCGGCGCGGCTGACCATCAGGCCAAGATGCTCCGGGCCGTCAGCACCATCGCGATGGGCGCTTAGATAGCGGAAATCGCCAAGGTTCACATGCATGGCCGGTTCGGGCAGGAGTTCGGTTCCATAGCGGAAATCGAAACCCCCACAGGTGGCGGTGTCACATTCGTAGAGGGTTTCAAACCCCTCGGCGGAAAGCTGGTCGCGAAGGGGCGCAAGAATTTGCAAGGTGGTGGCCGACGCGGAATCCAGATGCCACGCCTGACGGGTGACCTGTCCTTCGACAGAAAGTGTGGGCAGCCCTTCGGCCGCAGCGGGTCCAACGGGCAAAGCGTAGCTTGCCATCGGTTCCTGATCGGTGCCCGATGGGGTCGACGTTGCTGGGAACTCCAAAGACATTGCATTCGCTGTGCCAGCGGCACAGAGACAGGTCAGTCCAAGAATTCGCGCAAACTGTTTCATCGGGCGGCTCCGTGGTATTCGACGTTGGGTTGCATGGCCACCGCAGAGGCCACGCGGTTCGACATATTGAAGAAGCCTGCAACCGACGCAATATCCCAGATATCCCGGTCGCTGAAACCAACATCACGCAGGGCCTGACGGTCGGCTTCCTCGATTGTTGCGCTCGATTTGGTGAGTTTGATCGAGAAATCAAGCATGGCGGTTTGTCGCGGGTCAAGATCGGCCACGCGGTAATTCATCACCATCGCCTCGCCAAGGGCGGGGTCACCCGACAGCTCGCGCACGGCAGCGCCGTGGGCCACCTGACAGTACCAGCAGCTGTTCTCGGATGAGACCACAACTGCAATCATCTCGCGCTCCAGCTTGCTTAAACCGCTCGGGGCCAGCATCAGGTCATTGTATAGCCCCGTGAACGCGTTGAGCTTGTCGATATCGAAGGCGTACGAGCGCAGCACATTGGGTACGAGCCCCAATTTTTCCTGGCAAATATCGAAATATGCCTGTGTTTCTTCCGGTAGCGGATCGACCT
This sequence comes from uncultured Actibacterium sp., assembly GCA_964346965.1. Classification (GTDB taxonomy): domain Bacteria; phylum Pseudomonadota; class Alphaproteobacteria; order Rhodobacterales; family Rhodobacteraceae; genus Actibacterium_B. The sequence continues at coordinate 7,971 of CAYFXM010000027.1, forward strand.
GCTTCAGGTCCAGCGCAATGGGTGTTTCTGTCATGCTCGTTCTTCTGCGGGCAGTTTAATTCGGTAGTGGTAGTGTCCCACATCCTGGAAATTCAGGGAAGAAAAGAGCGCGCGTGCCGCTGAATTGTTGTCCAATACCAGTGTCGCGAAGGTTTCAGCCCCATTTTCTTGTGCCCAAATGGCCGCCGCCCGCAACATATTGACGGCGGTTCCTTGCCGACGCAGCCCTTCCGTGACCTCAAGTGCATGACAAAAAACGGTTTTTTCGTGGATGGCTGCAAAAGCGACGCCAGACGCGCGGTCCTTTACTCGGCCAAGGACAGAGGTCTTAGGAAGACCCACCCGCTGCATGACCGCCAGCCGCTCGGGACCTATCCCTCCTTCGGCCCATAGCTCTTTCATGATCTCCAGCGGATCGGGCAAGAGGAAGGTGCTGATGGGCGGTGGTGTCGACGAAGTGAGAGCTTCGATCGGAGCGGCAAGGATGCGTACCGGGTCGATCAGGCGATAGTTGAGGGCGGCCAACTGTGTATCCAGCGCATGATCGTGAAGACGGATTTGGAACAAAGGCGTTTGTTCCATCTGCATCATCGCCTCTTCCGCGGCGATGATATCGGCGGGGGTCACGTCCCCCTTGGCCGAGGCGGAAGAAACCCGTTTGCCGCCTCCGTCACCCTGCCGCAAAACCCATGGTCCAAGGTCCGTATAACGGGCCGCAGGCCAAGTAGCGTCGATGCCAGCAAGATAGTCGGGCGGTGTCATGGTACCTCTGTCAGTTCGGTCAAGCGAGCCATGGCCTGATCAACCCGTGCTGCATCCGTGCCACGAACCACGAGGTTGCAGCCATGTACGCCGTTTTGGATGAACGGGTAGGAGCCGAAGGACAGATCGTCAAACTCCTCCGCCAGCTTGGCCAAAGGCGTGGCAATGTCACCCTCGCCGCGTTGCAGGCGCAGGTTCTGGCTGAGCAAGGGATCGCCGCCGGTCAAGGTTGGCATGATCGAGGCAACCATCGCCTGAAACACCGACGGAACGCCAGCCATGACATGCACGTTTTCGATGGTGAACCCCGGTGCGATGCTGACCGGGTTTTCAATCAGGGCCGCGCCATCCGGGATGCGCGCCATTCGCTGTCGTGCGGCGTTGAATTCTTTACCCTGAGCGGCGTAATGGGCCGCCAGCAAGTCACGGGCATCGTCGCGGATGTCGATGTGCACACCGAAAGCCGCGGCAACATTGTCGGCGGTGATATCGTCATGGGTCGGGCCAATTCCGCCCGAGGTAAAAACCGTGTCATGGGCCGCGCGCATTGCGTTTATCGCCTCGACGATGGCGTCGGGTTCGTCCGCCACCATCCGCACCTCGCGCAGGGAAATCCCGTGTTTGGTCAACTCGTTGGCAAGGTAATGCATGTTCGAGTCCCGCGTCCGACCGGACAGGATTTCATCTCCTATGACGATCATGGCGGCGGTGGGATTGGGCATGGGTCTCTCCTTGTTCGGACCTTGGTAAGGGTATAGGTCGGGGCCATGCGCTTTCCTACCCCCTTAGTGCCGGGACGGCTGATCCGGCGGTACAAACGTTTCCTTGCCGATGTCACGCTGGACGATGGCCGCGATGTCACGGCGCATTGCGCCAATCCCGGTTCGATGATGGGTCTGGCCGAGCCCGGATGCAAGGTCTGGCTGGAACCGAATGACGACCCCAAGAAGAAGCTGAAATTCGGCTGGCGTCTGGTCGATCACGAGAACGGGCATTTCACCGGCGTCGACACTTCGGTCCCCAACCGGGCACTAAAGCAGGCCTTCCTGAACCAAGCGATCCCCGAACTGGCGGCGTATGAAAGTATACGCCCCGAGGTGAAGTATGGCGAGGGCAGCCGGATCGACTTCCTGATGTCGGGTAAGGGACTGCCAGACGCATATGTCGAGGTGAAGTCGGTTACCCTCCGCCGCGAGGGGGATTTGGCGGAGTTTCCCGACAGTGTGACGGCTCGTGGGGCAAAGCATCTGAGGGAATTGGCTCGCATGGCGGAAGGGGGGCACCGGGCGGTCTTGTTCTATCTGGTGCAGCGGACCGATTGCCGCCGTGTTGCTGTGGCCGAGGATATTGATCCCACCTATGCCGAGGCCTTCCGGCAGGCCCGTGTGGCCGGTGTCGAAGTCATCGCCTATGACACGCGGATCAGCCCCGATGGGGTCGAAATCGGGCATATGATTTCCATATGACCTGCATGCAACCTGCATAAGACCTTTCGCCAGCACTGGCGTTTCAGGAAAATCGGGATTATTTCTGCCGGATCAGAGATGGAGACACCCTTGGACGACGGACATACCGGCCGCGTGACAAAAGACGGCATCAGGATTTACGAACCGGCGGATTTCGACGGGATGTATGCGGCGGGCAAGCTGGCCGCAGAGATCCTAGACGAGATCGCACCTCATGTCGTGCCCGGTCAAAGCACCGGAGAGCTGGACCGCCTGATCAACAAGATGGTGGACGACGCCGGCGCCAAATCGGCGACTATCGGTTATCGCGGCTATCAGCACGCCTCCTGCATCTCGGTCAACCATGTGGTCTGCCACGGCATTCCCGGGCCGAAGAAGCTGAAGGAAGGCGATATCCTGAATATCGACGTGACGGTCATCGTGGATGGCTGGTTCGGCGATACCAGCCGGATGTATGTGGCGGGCAAACTGAACCGCAAATCTGAACGTCTGGTCAATGTCACCCACGACGCCCTGTTCAAGGGGATCGAGGCAGTGAAACCGGGGAATACGTTCGGCGACATCGGCCACGCGATCCAAAGCTACGTCGAAAGCCACCGCATGAGCGTCGTCCGCGACTTCTGTGGCCATGGGTTGGGCCGCGTGTTCCACGCGCCGCCAAACGTGTTGCACTACGGTCGCGCAGGCAGTGGGCCGGCGCTTGAAGAAGGCATGTTCTTCACTATCGAACCGATGGTGAACCTGGGCCGCCCTGAAACCAAGGTACTGGCCGATGACTGGACCGCCGTGACCCGCGACAAGTCTTTGTCGGCGCAGTTCGAGCACTCAATTGGAGTGACAGCGGACGGCTGTGCGATCTTCACCCTGTCGCCGGCTGGTAAGTTCTATCCGACCTGGGGGTAACTGCCCACGGGCATGACACCGCGTGGTGCCATAGGTTTACCCCACCGTTTCAACCGCACCGCCTGCCGCTTTCCATGCCCGGAATCCACCGGGCATATGTGCGATGTTCGAAAGGCCGTGTTCGTTGGCGATTTCGACAGCAAGAGTCGAACGCTCACCGACGGCACAATAGATGAGCAGGCTGGCGTTTCGGCTCAGGTTGCGAAGTGTTCCAGCTTCTGAACAGTGCGCGCCGAACCGCCTGTAAGGCAGGTGAATCGAGCCGGGTATTACACCATCACGCCGTCGTTCGCCTTCTTCCCGAATATCGACCATCTGAACCTGAACATCTGGCCACATTTCGAGCAACTCCTCGACCTCGGTTGAAGGTACCCGGTGTTGCGCTTCGAGCCGCAGACCGATCTGCAGGTTCTCTGGAACCGCCACGTCCATCATCTTTGGGTTAGGAAGATTCAGGTTGTTCATGATCTCGGCATATTCGTCCGCTGACGATACGTTCAGCCGCGGATTAAACGCCCTTTCTTCGCCAATCGTGCTGACCGTATCCCCTTTGTAGTCGTGACCCGGATAGACGAACGTGTGTTCAGGTAGCTTCAGAAGGCGTTCAAATAGTGAGTGATACTGGTCATATGGGTCACCGTTCTGGAAATCTGTCCGGCCAGTGCCCCGGATCAGGAGTGTATCACCGGTGAACACCCGGTCATCCATCAGGAAGCTATAGCTTTCGCTGGTGTGCCCCGGCGTGTGAAGTGCGGTCAACGTCAGGCCTTCGATTGACAGTTTTTCATTGTCGCGGACACGCATCGATACCACGTCGGCCGGAGATTGTTCGCCCATCACCGTGACGCATCGGGTGGCATCCCGGAGCTTTCCCATTGCGCTGACGTGATCGGCGTGAACATGCGTGTCGATGACCTTAACCAGCCGCAGGTCCAATTCCTCCAACAGCTTGAGATAGCGACCGGTGTGTTCAATCACCGGGTCGATCAAAAGCGCCTCGCCGCCATGTCGGCTGGCTAATAGATAAGTGTATGTGCTGGAAACATTGTCGAACATCTGTCTGAAAATCATGAAATGCTCCCCGGTTCGTTGATCCTGTGAACAAAGCGTTCGCCTACGATCTTCCGCTCTCGAGGCAGGTTTGATACCTGCCCCCGCGCCAGCTCGGTTTCAGTTTAGCGGACGCTTCTCAGGCAATGCGTCGTGACGCATTACCCCTCACTATATCACGAGTTGAGGAGAGTGTCCGCTTTGGCCTCTTCGGCGTTTACGTCCAACGGAGAGAGAGCTCTCTAGGACCTCAGACGAAATTGCAATTCAGCTTGGGCATTTACTGGCAAGAGATGATCGCGGTGCGAGACCTTGCATTTTACCCCATCCGTTCCGAGGCATAGCTGCCCGGGGACGCCGGAAATACCACTGTCTTGTTGCCGTTCAGGAACACGCGGCGGCGGGCATGGGCGTGGATCGCGCGGGCCAGAACCTGACTTTCGACGTCGCGGCCTAGCGAGACATAGTCCGGCGCCGATTGTGCATGAGTAATTCGCACGATGTCCTGCTCGATAATCGGGCCTTCATCCAGATCGGCAGTCACGTAGTGAGATGTTGCGCCGATCAGCTTTACGCCGCGTTCGTACGCCTGTTTATACGGGTTTGCCCCCTTGAAGGACGGCAGGAACGAGTGGTGGATGTTGATAATCCGGCCCGACATTTTCTGACACAGCTCGTCCGACAGGATCTGCATGTAACGGGCCAGCACCACCAGTTCGGCGCCGCTCTCTTCGATGATCGCCATCTGGGCGGCCTCGGCCTCTGGTTTGTTCTCTTTCGTGACCTTGATGTAGTGGAAGGGAATGTCGTGGTTCACGACGACTTTCTGATAGTCGAGATGGTTCGAGATCACGCCCACGATCTCGATCGGCAAGGCGCCAATCCGGGTGCGGTAAAGCAGGTCGTTCAGGCAGTGCCCAAAGCGAGACACCATGATGACAACCTTCATCTTCTCGCCATCTAGGGAGACGCCATAAGTCATGTCGAAATTGTCGGCGATCGGCTGGAAGCCACTTCGCAGGCTGTCCAAGGTTTCGGCCACTGGTGCGTCAAAGGCGAGGCGGGCAAAGAACTTACCGGTTTCGGCGTCATCGAACTGGGCAGCGTCGGTGATGTTGCAGCCTGTCTCGGCCAGAAAACCCGAAACAGCGGCGACAAGGCCGCGACGAGATTGGCACTGAACGGTCAGGACGTATTTGGACATGAGGCTCTCTTCTTCGATACCGACACTTTGGGTGTCGATAGCAACGCTGTGCGACAGAACCCAGAGGTATTTGAGAAAAAACAGCAGTCGTTGCAGGTTGGACCCGCACTCGGGAAAAGACAAAAGGCGCCGCCCGGACGGCAGCGCCTTTTTGTAAGTGGTGAGCCGTGCAGGATTCGAACCTGCGACCCACTGATTAAAAGTCAGTTGCTCTACCAACTGAGCTAACGGCCCACTTGAGGCCCTCCATCTATGAGAAGCCCCAAGGGGGGTCAAGCACAATTTTGCAGATTTTCGACCCGGCTCTGGATTCATTCATGAGGGACCGCTATATGCCCGCTCATGCAACAGAAACACCTCGCCTCTGGCCTGCCCTTTCACAAGATGCATGGGGCTGGAAATGACTTCGTGGTCATCGACTCGCGCGGGCAATCGCCCGTGACGACCCGTGCGCTTGCGCGGGCGGTGGGAGACCGTCATCGCGGCGTGGGATTCGACCAGCTGGCCGAAATTGGGTCGGGCGAGGACAGCGATATCACGCTGACCTTCTGGAACAACGATGGCAGTATTGCCGGGGCCTGCGGGAATGCGACACGCTGTGTGGCCGATCTGGTTATGCAGGATACCGGGGCCTCGTCTCTGAACATCCGGACCTCACGTGGGTTGCTCTATGCGGAGCGTACCGAGGATGGTCGCGTTCGGGTAAACATGGGTCCGCCGCAACTGGATTGGCAGGACATTCCTTTGTCACATGACGTGGACGTGAAGCATCTGCCTTTGGAGGGTGATCCGGTCGGTGTCGGCATGGGCAATCCGCATTGCGTATTCTTTGTTGAGGACCTCGCCGACGTCGATGTCGCCGGGTGGGGCAGCCAGATCGAGCATGACTCGCTGTTCCCCGAAGCGACCAACGTGGAATTCGCACAGGTTCGTAGCCGCTCTGACATCCGGATGCGGGTGTGGGAGCGTGGCACCGGAATTACTTTGGCCTGCGGGTCGGGGGCCTGTGCGACGGCTGTCGCCGCGCATCTGCGCGGGCTGACGGATCGCACGGTGGAAATGGAAGTTGACGGCGGCTGGCTGTCGCTAGACTGGCGAGACGATGGCGTCTGGATGGCCGGGCCAACGGCGCATGTCTATTCGGCCTCGTTAAGCCCCGAGTTTCTGGCGGGGCTGGGATGACAGCTCCGAAGTTCACCACCCTTGGCTGCCGCCTGAACGCCTATGAGACCGAGGCGATGAAGGAACTGGCGGCGCAACACGGCGTGGACAATGCCGTGGTGGTGAACACCTGCGCTGTGACCTCCGAGGCGGTGCGCAAGTCCAAGCAGGAAATTCGTAAGCTGCGCCGGGACAATCCGGATGCCAAGCTAATCGTGACCGGCTGCGCGGCCCAGACGGAACCGGCGACGTTCTCGGACATGTCTGAAGTCGATCTGGTCATCGGCAACACTGAGAAGATGCAGCCCGAGACTTGGGCGCAGATGCAGGGGCCCGATTTTGTGGGCGCGACCGAGAAGGTTCAGGTCGATGACATCATGTCGGTGACCGAAACTGCTGGCCACCTGATCGACGGATTCGGCACACGCAGTCGTGCCTATGTGCAGGTCCAGAACGGATGTGACCACCGCTGTACCTTTTGCATTATCCCTTATGGTCGGGGCAATTCGCGTTCGGTTCCTGCGGGCGTCGTCGTGGATCAGATCAAGCGGCTGGTCGATCGCGGTTATAACGAGGTCGTGTTGACCGGGGTCGATCTGACTTCGTGGGGCGCGGACCTGCCAGCAGAACCCAAACTGGGCGATCTGGTGATGCGGATCCTGAAGCTGGTACCGGATCTGCCAAGGCTGCGGATCAGTTCGATCGATTCCATCGAGGTGGATGAGAACCTGATGCAGGCCATCGCCACCGAACCACGCTTGATGCCGCACTTGCACCTGTCGTTGCAGGCGGGTGACGACATGATCCTGAAACGCATGAAGCGCCGCCACCTGCGTGACGATGCTATCCGTTTCTGTGAAGAGGCGCGCAGCCTGCGCCCGGACCTGACCTTTGGCGCCGACATTATTGCGGGTTTTCCGACAGAGACTGAAGCGATGTTTGCGAACTCGCTGAAGCTGGTCGAGGACTGCGACCTAACTTGGCTGCACGTTTTTCCCTACAGCCCGCGCCCAGGAACACCGGCGGCGAAGATGCCTCAGGTTAGTGGCAAGGCAATCAAGGAACGGGCTGCGCGTCTGAGAACGGCCGGTGCTGAGCAGGTGCGCAGGCATCTGTCGGGGCAGGTGGGACAGGTCCACAAGGTCTTGCTGGAAAATCCGCGCATGGGCCGGACCGAGCAATTCACCGAGGTGACTTTCGGCGCCGATCAGCCCGAGGGCCAGATCGTGACCGCCACGATCACCGACCACACTGACAACCAACTGGTGGCATGACCCCGATCCTCTGGAGCTTTCGTCGCTGCCCCTATGCCATGCGTGCGCGGTTGGCTATTTCGGTTTCGGGCCAGCAGGTCGAGTTGCGAGAGGTTTTGCTGCGAGACAAGGCGCAGGCCTTTCTGGATACATCTCCCACGGCCACTGTCCCCTGTTTGGACACGGGCGACGAGGTGATCGACGAAAGCTTCGACATCATGATTTGGGCTTTGCGGCAGAACGACCCTGAAGGCTGGCTAAAGATGCCGGACGAGGGTTTTGATCTGGTCACCCGCGCTGATGGACCGTTTAAGACTGCCTTGGATCGCTACAAGTACCACACGCGGTACGAGGGCGTTGACGCCAAGGATGAACGGGAAAAGGCCAGTGCGTTTCTGCAGGAGCTGGACGAAAGGTTGTTGGATGACGGTTTGTTTGGACCGACGACCCTTGCCGACATGGCGATCCTCCCTTTCGTGCGGCAGTTCTCTTTCGTGGACAAGGCGTGGTTCGATGCGCAGGACTGGCCGAACCTGTCACGCTGGCTAGAGGCGTTCCTCGCCTCGGACCGGTTCGCGGCGATCATGGGGAAATACGCGATTTGGCAGCCAAGTGACGCCCCAACCCGGTTTCCCTGAACCTGCGCGGCTTTGGCCACTTGTGTTTCGCCAACCTCTGTTGAACCCTTTGCGCGCAACGGAGGGGAAGCGGAATGATCATTGTTAAGGCTCTGAAAGCATCAGTCGTAGCGCTCAGTTTAGTTGCTACATCGGTTTCTGCCGAAGACGCCGTGGAGGCGATGCAGGAATACATGATGTTCTCGGAATACGAAGCCGGGATCATTCTGCCGCAGCAGATCGACGAAGAGGTCTTCAACTCGGTGTTGTTCGTCGATACCCGCGACGAAGAGCAATTCGCCGAGGCGACAATTCCTGGCGCGGTGCATATCGAATGGCGCGAGGTGCTGGACCGGATCGACGAAATCCCTAGCGGCAAAAAGACCATCCTGTTCTGCAATACCGGCAGCCTGTCGGCACAGGCCACTTTTGCCCTGCGTGTGGCCGGGAGGGACAATGTGGTGGTGATGCAGTCCGGTTTCCTCGGCTGGCAAGAGACCGCCGCCTTCAAACCCTGATTGCAGTCAATCCATTCGGCATGGTTGGCCGAATTGGCGGCCCCTGTGAAAGAGCCGCCGGCGACCGATTCTTAAGCCGCAATCGCCGTTCGGGCCTTGCCGACCATCAGCGCGGCTTGGGCGGCTTCGCGGCCCTTTTCCACGAAATGCGCGCGGTAGATCGCGTTGTGGTGCTCGGTCTCCTGATATTGGTGCGGGGTGAGCGAAACCGACAGCACGGGAACGCCGCTATCCAGCCCGGCCCGCATCAGGCCGTCGACGACCGCCTGCGCGACAAAGTCGTGGCGATAGATGCCGCCATCGACCACAAGGGCGGCGGCCGCGACGGCGGCGTATTTGCCAGTCTCAGCCAGATCCCGCGCCAGAAGAGGCATTTCAAACGCGCCGGGGACGTCAAAGACATCGACCTGTTCGGCGGGGATGACCTCGGTGAAGCCCGTAAGGGCCTGATCGACGATATCTGCGTGCCAATTGGCTTTGATGAACGCATATCGGGTGTGTGTCATAGTTATCTCCTTCGGTTCTGACACGTCACCCAAGGCGATAACGAACAGAGACCCGCCCGATAGGCGCGCCCTGCCGTTCTCTTTCATCCGGACTTTAACCGTCGGCTCTGGCCTCTCACCAGATCTGCTGACCCTTTGCCGGAGCAAAGGCGCTCGCGGGCTTACGGGGTCGTGCCCCGCATACCGCCGGTGGGGAATTTCACCCCGCCCTGAGAACGCGGCTTTTTTGGCACTGAGGGGAAGCTGCCGCAAGGGGCAATGACGTTTGTGAGTCAGAAAGCCCGATATCAGGCACCTAAACCCGTGGCGGGGCTATGCGGTCTGGGGTGCCACCGATAAGGTCAGGTCAAGGATTCGAGGTGAGAAGTCGCGTGCTGCAATTCGTTCGACAAATTACTTTTGCCATTTTGACGTTCACCGCAAGTGTACTAGCGGCGTCGCCCTCTGACGCTGGGGGGCGGGTCGCGCTTCTGATCGGCAATTCCACCTATGACCGGCCCGAGATGTCCTTGCGCAATCCGTCCAATGATGTGGCCGCCTTGGCTGCCGCGCTGAGGGCGCTGGATTTCACCGTCCACGAGGCAGTGGATCAGGATCTGACAGGCATGGAGCAGGCTCTGGCGCAATTCGCCGCTCAGGCCGACGACGCAGAGATGGCGCTGTTTTTCTATGCGGGTCACGGTATCCAGTCGGGCGGCGACAATCTGTTGATTGGTACCAACTTGCAGGCTCTGGACGTCGAAATGGTGCGCCGCAGCGCTCTGCCCATGTCGCGGGTAAGGGCGGTTTTGGAACAGGCCAAGCCTGAGATCGGGATTCTCATGCTGGATGCCTGCCGCAACAATCCGTTCAGCGACGCCGGGCTGGTCGATAAGGGGTTGGTGCGCACGCGGGGCGGGGCAGGCCTGTTGGTGGCCTATGCCACCGATCCGGGCAACGTCGCCTTTGACGGCGTGGGCGAGAACAGTGTCTTTACCGAGGCGCTTTTGAAACATCTCGATACGCCGGGCGTCGATCTGCGTCTGGTGCTGGGCCGGGTGCGTCAGCAGGTCGTTCTGGAGACGCACGGCCAGCAGGTGCCTTGGGTCGAAGAAGCCGTTCTTGGTGAGCATTTCCTTGTTCCTGCCGATCCCCGAATCCCTTCGGACAGCGATCCCTTTGCTGACGAACTTTCGGCATGGCGCAACATCTCGGCCAGTTCGGATGTGAGCGATTTCCGCGACCATATTGCCCGCTATCCCGGCGGCTTGTTCCGGGCGTTCGCCGAAGACCGGATCGAGGTCCTGTCCCGTCCGGGTGGATCGGCGGATGCGGATGGCAGCCTGACGCTTTTGGCCTCTGCCGATCCCGCGCAAGTGGCCGACGCATTGACGGCGCTGGGTCTGTTGCCGCCCCAAGCACCGCTGACTAGAGCGGTCGAGGCGGATCTCGTGCCTGCACTCGACAGCTATCGGGCGCAATTGGCAAACCCATCCGCAGCAAGTTCCCAGCAATTGTTCACCGACGCCACGCGGGTGTCGATGTTCCTTGCCGCGACGACGATGCAGCGTATCCGCACCGATATTGTCGCCCTGCGCAGCGTGGAAGGCACGCTGACGATCGCTGAAGACGCTCTGGGGAAGATCGAAGCAATTGCGCAGCAAGATCCTTCCGCCAAGCCCGTTTTACTGACCGCACTCAAGGATGTGGGCGACATACGTCTGGCCCGGGCGCAGATTTTACGCCGATTGGACAACAGTCGGGTGTATTATGACCAAGTGCTGACACGCGCGGTGTCCTTCGTGCCCGAGGAGGCTTCTCCTGCATTGATCGGGGGCGAAGACCGTTCGCGCGGCCTTGGCCAGTCGAACCGGCAGCTGCTGGATGATGCGAGCCTGTTTTTAAAACACGTTAAAGAGTCAGATGAAGCCACGAAAGGAAGCTACGCATGGCTGAAAGATCTCATTTCGGAAAATTAATTACCATCGCGCTGGTTTCGGCGCTGACCGTTTCGGGGTGTAACACCACCACGTCCGAGCAGACCACGCGGGCCGAGTCCCCTTCGGTGGATTATGAGGCCGAGCTACGGAAGCAGGCCAAGGCCATGCAGAGAACCATTCTGGAAGGCGCGCTTGCCGGGGCGGCGGCTGGTGGCGGGCTGGGTTTCACACTTGGTGGCGGTGACAGCGATTCGACCAAGCGCGGTTTCAATATCGGTTTGGCTGCGGGGGCGACAGCCGGCACATATGTCGCTTTTGTACAGCGCAAATATATCCGTCGCGAACGTCGGCTGGACGCAATCAAAGAAGATCTGGATAAGAACGCAATCGAAATGCAGACCACGATCAACGTGATGCGCGGAGTTCTGGCGG
>CAYFXM010000028.1:0-404 GCA_964346965.1 uncultured Actibacterium sp.
AGAATCGATAACAAACACTGCCCCTTCCGGGCATTCCTCTACCCCCTTGCGCTGAGGGTTCTCCCGATCTGCGAAAGATTCAATACCATCCAGATCCTCGCGCGCGGGAATGTAGCGAAGAGTATAAGCCTCGCCGACCATATTGGGCCCGGGATTAAGGCGCTGAGGCCCCTGAATATAGATATTGCGAAATCCGCGCTTGAACAAAGCTGTGGTCAAAGTGGCCGTACTGACGCGCATCAGCTTTTCCTGAGTTTCCGGCTTTAGCTTCGACATGTTGGCGGTCTCCTGCGGTATAGCGTTTCGTCCCGGGCTCCCGGTCTTATTGAAGAAATACGACGCTGAGCCAAATTTGTCAAATATTTGTAAACTATTTTTTTGGATTTGTAATTTCAGTTATCGCC
>CAYFXM010000028.1:414-2359 GCA_964346965.1 uncultured Actibacterium sp.
GGGAGTCCTCGTGAGTCGGGTTGAGCGCGAGCGCTTCCTCGAACAGCGCGATGGCGCGCGGGATGTCGCGGTCGACCTTCATCGCCTGCATCGCGCCGCGCAACTCCGCCAGACCTTTAAGACGCCCAAGATAGGAGTAGCCTGGATTGCTGCCTTCCTTCCGTTCAGCTGCCAACAAATGCCCGTGATCAGGCCGAAATGGAACCTGCAAGCCAGCTTCTACCAACACCTTTAGCACTGAAATCATGTTGGTGCTCCCACCTAAATGTTCTGCCTCATAGAATGAGCCATCATCTTCCACCTGCACATTCCTTAGGTGCGCGAAATAGATTCGGTCAGCGAATTGTCGTGCCATGGCCACAAGGTCGTTGTCTGCGCTGGCCCCCAATGACCCGGTACAGAACGTTAAGCCACTGGCCGGACTATCGACAGCTTTCAGGATGAACTCCAAGTCTTCGCGGGTCGACACAATCCGCGGCAGGCCAAACAAAGAGAACGGTGGATCGTCAGGGTGAATAGTCAGCTTAACGCCAACTTCCTCGGCGACGGGAACAACTTGCTCTAAGAAAGACTTGAGGTTCTTGCGCATCTCGTCGTTCGTTAATCCAACAAACTTCTGAATACGATCAGCGATCGACGCACGGGAAAACCCGCTCGCACCGCCCGGTAGCCCGGCAATTATGTTCTGCTCTAACCGTACGACCTCGGCGGCTGACATCTCGGCAAACCGACGTTCGGCCCCTTCCACTAATTCCGCCGAATAGCTGTCGGACGCATTTGGTCTCGCGAGTACAAATACATCATAGGCAACGAAATCCGTCATTTCGAAGCGCAGAGCCAAACCTCGACCCGGCACGTCAAATGCGAGATCGGTTCGCGTCCAATCAACAAATTATAGCAGACGGTGCGAATGCCCGCTCTGCCGAGGTTGGCCAGAGTATCCTTCCACGCATCCAACTGCTTCCGCGCACCGCCCCCATGCAGCTTGATGTCATCGTGCATCCAAATGGATTCGCAAACATCCCAGCTCAACCCAGCCTGCTCGATCTGCGCCTTTAAACTCAGAATGTCGTCGGGGCTCCACACCTCCCCGGCTGGCACGTCGTGCAACGCGGTGACAATGCCCTCCGCACCCGTCTGGCGCACCATTTCAAGTGAAATGGGATCATTAGGCCCAAACCATCGCCAGGTTTGTTTCATTATTCTCTCCAACTTAGCGCAAATATTTTTTTGCTTTTTCAGTGATTTGAACGGGTTTCCTTAAAGATATCCCGCGCACTTCTTGAAGAAGGTTGTAAATCACCCATCTGTATTTGTAAATATTTGTAATACCTAGAGCGGATTTGCGTCAGTAGCGCGGGGGGATACGACTTGCCAAACTCAGCCAAAAACACGGTTTTCCATTATTTCCGCTGGCCGATCATCGTGACCATTTCCGGCCTAGCCCTAAGCGGATGGTTGGGCTGGGCGACACATGGCACGCTTTCAGGTGTGACCTCGTTCCTGCTGGTCGGCTTCGTCCTCGCCTGTTTGGAAATCGCACTTTCCTTCGACAACGCGATCGTCAATGCGAACACTCTCAAAGACATGACGCCCGTCTGGCAACGCAGGTTCCTGACATGGGGCATTCTGATCGCCGTCTTCGGCATGCGTATTATTTTCCCGCTGGCCGTGGTGGCCATTGCCGCCTGGATTAACCCCTTAGAGGCATTGCGGCTGGCCCTGACCGAGCCCCACGAATATTCCGTCATCATCGAAAATGCACATGGCGCGATAACCGCCTTTGGCGGAACCTTCCTGATGATGGTCTCGGTCAGCTATTTCTTTGACACAGATAAAGACATTCATTGGGTGGACGTTGTCGAGCGCCATTTGTGCCGTTGCGGGTCCATACGCGGGCTGGAAATTGCCTTCGTCCTTCTTTTTGTGACCGGCTTTTCCTCGG
>CAYFXM010000028.1:2369-18191 GCA_964346965.1 uncultured Actibacterium sp.
GTTCTCAGCAATCTTGGGGTTGCTCACATTTATCTTCGTTGACGCCCTTGGCCATATCTTTGACCAGAAAAACCGGGTCACCGACGCAGCCACCAAAGGTGGGCTTGGCGCCTTTCTGTATCTTGAAGTTCTTGACGCCAGCTTCTCGTTCGATGGCGTCATTGGAGCCTTTGCCCTGACCACCAATCTGCTACTGATCGCGATTGGTCTTGGCATCGGTGCCATGTATGTTCGCTCGATGACAATCGCTCTTGTCGAGCGGAATACGTTGTCGGAATTCCGCTATCTCGAACACGGCGCCTTCTATTCCATCTTCGCGCTTGCGGTCATCATGTTCACGCAGTCCATCGTTCACGTCTCTGAGGTTATCACTGGGATGCTGGGTCTTTGCCTTATCGGCCTGGCCCTTCTGTCCTCCACTCAACACAACGCCAGGGTGAAGAGTGGAGGCTGAGTTGAAGAAATACCTTTTTGCGGAAGATACCGCGGGTTTGGGCCTCCGGGCACAACTCTAGACAAGTTCAAGGTCTTGATCGAGTGGTAGCCTCGCTTGATGTGGTCGAGATCGATGGTTTCAGCGATGCAGGGGACGCGCAGGATCCGCCCAATGTCAGCTGAAAGGAGCGGATAGTCCGCGATCCGCTTCAGATTGGTCTTGAACATGCCGTGACAGGCGGCAACGAAGCGGGTCAAAGTGGCAAACGCCCTGATGTTGGTTTCGGTCAGCCTGGCATCGAACACGAAATCTCCGGACGGGCCGGGGCACCGGTCGGGGGCGATCCAGTTGCGGCACCCCGATACCTGCCGGATGAGGCGGCCCTTTCGTCTGCTTTCTGAACCGGTTGCCAGGCTGCTGCCCAATTTCCGTCGATAAGCATGTGGGGAGTGCCGATCACACGTTGTGGAATACAAATGACCGCATCGACAGCGGCCTAGCTCATGAGGATGGCCCAGGATTGTTCCCCAAAAATTCTGCCAACATTGTGGTAACCGGAATTTCGACGACTTTAAGACTAACCCGAACCCATTTCGTTACAAAAAATTCACTTGAATCGCACTTAAATTCGAATATTCACGAAATATGGAACAAAAGATTGCAGATCGTCTAACAATACTGGGCCACCCTCAGCGGTTGGCCTTGTTTCGGCTGCTGATGCGGCGATACCCTGACGAGCTTTCGGCGGGCGAACTTGCCGAAGTGCTGAGCCTGAAAGCCAGTACGCTGTCTGGTTACTTGTCGGCCCTGTCCCGTGCGGGCCTGATCACTCAAGTACGGTCGGGTACATCGCTACTTTATTCCATCGACACGACAAATGTGCGCGAGACCTTCGACTTTCTTCTGATCGACTGCGGTCGTAGCCGGCCAGATCTTTTTGCGCCGACTATTTCTGCCGGTCCATCGGGGCCTGAAGGAATGACTGATAGAAAATACAACGTACTTTTCATTTGTACCGGTAATTCGGCCCGGTCGATTTTTGCCGAGTCTCTCTTGCGCGCCATAGCCGGAGATCGTTTCAACGCCTATTCGGCAGGAGCGAAACCCTATTCCACGTTGAATCCATTCGCCCTCGAAGTGCTGAAATCGAAAGACCACGATGTCGAAGTCCTTCGCGCCAAAAACGTATCAGAGTTCACCGGGCCGGATGCCCCGCGTCTCGACTTCGTTTTTACTGTCTGCAATCAGGCAGCGAACGAGGAATGCCCTGCATGGGACGGTCAGCCGATCAGTGGCCATTGGGGTATGCCCGACCCGGTAAAAGCCGAAGGTACCGCAGCGCAAAAGAGCCTCGCGTTCCAACAGGCCTACGGCGCTTTGAAGAACCGGATCGAGGCCTTCGCAACCCTTCAATTTGAAACACTGGATCGTATCGCGCTCCAATCCGCCGTTGATGACATCGGCCGCCATTAAAAGGACTACCAAATGACCACCTACGCATTGAACGGTTTAGGCCGGATGGGAAAGCTAGCCCTGAAACCGTTACTGGAACGGGGTGCCCAAATCGCCTGGATCAATGACGCGGTCGGAGATGCCGAGATGCATGCGCATCTGCTAGAGTTCGACACAGTGCATGGCCGTTGGGATGCCGAGTTCTCGTTCGATAAGGATAGTGTCACGATCGATGGAAAGCGTCTGCCGTTTATTGGTACCCGCGACCTGACCGCACTTCCGTTGGATGGCATCGATGTTGTGATCGACTGCACCGGCGTTTTCAAAACGGAAGCCAAGCTGGCCCCCTATTTCGACGCAGGTGTGAAAAAGGTCGTCGTCTCGGCCCCGGTCAAAGACGGCCCGACCGCGAATATCGTGATCGGAGTGAACGAAGAGTCCTATCACCCTGAAGAGCATCGCATTGTCACGGCGGCCTCATGTACGACGAACTGCCTTGCGCCAGTGGTGAAGGTCATTCACGAGGGGCTGGGTATCAAACATGGCTCGATGACCACGATCCATGACGTCACCAACACCCAGACCATCGTCGACCGCCCGGCCAAAGACCTGCGTCGTGCGCGCTCAGCCCTGAATTCCCTGATCCCGACGACAACCGGCAGCGCCACCGCGATCACGCTGATCTATCCCGAACTCAAAGGCCGCCTTAACGGCCATGCCGTTCGGGTGCCGCTGCTGAACGCCTCGCTGACAGACTGCGTCTTTGAGGTCGAACAGGAAACTACGGTCGAAGAAGTAAACGAAATGTTCAGAGCCGCGTCCGAAGGGCCGTTGAAAGGCATCCTTGGGTATGAAACCCGTCCGTTGGTTTCGGCCGACTACACCAATGACACGCGCTCTTCGATTGTCGACGCAATGTCGACCATGGTCATTAATGGCACTCAAGTGAAAATCTATGCCTGGTACGACAACGAGATGGGCTATGCCCACCGCCTGGTCGATGTCGCACTGAAGGTGGGAGCCTCGCTGTGAAGCACCGCCCTGACGGCCTGTCAGCCTATATTGCCGTAACCGCCGCCTATTGGGCCTTCATGCTCACAGACGGCGCGTTACGGATGCTGGTATTGTTGCACTTTCACACATTGGGCTTCAGCCCGGTGCAGCTGGCCTATCTCTTCATCCTTTACGAGATTGCGGGCATGATTACGAACCTGTCGGCGGGCTGGATCGCAGCGCGATTTGGCCTGACTTCGACGCTCTATGCAGGTTTGGGCTTACAGGTTTTAGCGCTGATCGCGCTGGCGCAACTTGACCCGAATTGGGCCGTCGGCCTGTCGGTCGCCTATGTGATGATCGTGCAGGGCGCTTCGGGCGTGGCCAAGGACTTGGCCAAGATGTCGTCGAAGTCGGCGGTGAAGCTGCTCGCGCCCTCAGATAGTGGTGGCCTGTTCAAATGGGTCGCAGTTCTGACCGGGTCGAAGAATGCCGTAAAGGGCGTGGGCTTTCTGTTGGGAGCCGCCCTTCTGGCGACCTTTGGATTCGTTTGGGCGGTTTGGGTCATGGCGGTTGTTCTGGCGGTAATTCTTTTTGCCATCGCTTTTGCCATGCCGCCCGGCCTGCCCAAGGGGCGCAAAGGGGCGAAGTTTTCTGAAGTCTTCTCAAAATCCGCAAACGTCAACTGGCTGTCCGCGGCGCGCGTATTTCTCTTTGGCGCGCGGGATGTGTGGTTCGTCGTTGGCATTCCAATCTATTTCTATGCTGTGTTGTCGGACGGGTCCGAGGCTGGCAACCGGTCGGCCTTCTTCATGATCGGCACCTTTATGGCCGGATGGATCATTCTCTACGGCTTCGTGCAGGCCAATGCTCCCCGGATTCTGCGGGCAAAGGACCGATCCGAGGTCGAACTGATCCGCGCCGCCAGACTGTGGGCGGCTGTTCTAACTGTCGTGCCCGCCGTTCTGACGGTCGCAACCCTGCTTTCGTCCGAGCCCCAGGCCACGCTGACCATTACCTTGGTCATTGGGCTGCTTGTCTTTGGGGCCCTGTTTGCCGTGAATTCCTCTTTGCATTCCTACCTGATCCTCGCCTTCACAAAAGCCGAACGGGTGACAATGGACGTCGGTTTTTACTACATGGCCAACGCCGGCGGACGACTGCTGGGAACGCTTTTGTCAGGTTTGACCTATCAGATCGGAGGCCTGTCGATGGTTCTTGGTACCGCGGCACTCATGGTGGCGCTGGCAGCGCTGATCTCTGGGAAACTGCAAGATCGCCAGGCCGGAGCCCTTATGTAAGAGGTATGCTCCAGGCCGCGGTTCTTGCTTTTGGCGCAACGGGGTTTCGGTGTCACTGGATATATCTACCTGCGGGCTTAAGAAAATGTCGGAGAGGGGGAGAAGGACCACTGGCTGGTGAAGAAGGTGCTCGGCACGAAAGAGCTTAGCAGATGGCAACGTTTCCGATCAAAGCAGTCAACGGACAGGAGCTGGAACGTCAAATTGGAGTCAGGGCTCCTACTCTCGACATCTTGTAAGAACACCGACTATCGGTCGGGTTGCAGAGTGTTCTTTCGGCCGCCGCTCCCAAAGTGTAATTGAAGAAATGGGCGAGGGGCTGGCCCATCGCCCATTCCGCCTGCACCACATTTGCCACTTTCCTATGCTTGCTCGTACAGGTAATCACGCTCCCATGGCAAAGTTTCTGATTTTACAACTTCGGCCCGAGACAGACGCTTCGGATGACGAATACCTCGCGATCCGTAAGAAAGGCGGCCTGTCGGAGAGTGACTGCCATCGCATACGGCTCGATTGCGA
The DNA here is from genome assembly GCA_964346965.1 of uncultured Actibacterium sp. Taxonomy (GTDB): domain Bacteria; phylum Pseudomonadota; class Alphaproteobacteria; order Rhodobacterales; family Rhodobacteraceae; genus Actibacterium_B. The sequence continues at coordinate 7,071 of CAYFXM010000028.1, forward strand.
AGACCTGCCAGCAGGCCTCGATCCGCGCGATTATACCGGTGTTATCGTCGGAGGCGGACCCGGCTGCGTCAGCGATCCGCCCGAGAAGAAAACCCCGGTCGAAGCCAAGATTGAACGTGCCGTCTTGTCGTTGATGCCTGTCATCACCGCGGCGGATCATCCATTTATGGGTTGCTGCTACGGTATTGGCATCCTTGGTTCGCACTTGAAGGGCGATGTCTCGAAGCGTCGTTACGGTGAACCCGTTGGTCCGTCCCATTGCGCTTTGACGGAAGACGGGCGCGACGACCCGCTTCTGAAAGGTCTTCCCGACGAGTTCGAGGCCTTCGTCGGCCACAAGGAAGCCCTACAAGCTTTGCCCGACGGCTGCACGCATTTGGTCAGCTCCGGCCCTTGCCCGTTTCAGATGATCCGCTACGGCGAGAATGTCTACGCCACCCAATTCCATCCCGAAGCGGACTCAGGCGATTTCGAACGGCGTATCAATATCTACAAGAACCACGGTTACTTCCCTCCCGAAGAGGCGGGAAAACTCATCGAAATTTGCCACGCCGCGAACGTGCACTATCCCGAGCAGGTCTTGAAGCGGTTCGTAGAAAGCTACGGCTAACGCTAGAATTCAGTCATCTTCGGTCACTTCGGGCGGCGAAACGAATTCTTTCACTGCGCCGTTTGGCATGGTGATGTAAACCACCGCTAATGGCGCGAATAGGTCCTCACCGCCCAACGCTTTAGCCCCTTCGATCAACACATATCGCACTGGATTGTTACCCGGCAAAAGGGTGACCTCATAGTCGTAATTTAGCGCGCAGTCTTCCAGTACCCCGGCCCATCCAGTCTCGGTTGTGGTAGCTTCAGTCCGTGAACCGTAGCAATTGATGCCGTTACCAAAAGAAACCGTTAGCCGGTCGCGGGACAGTGTCGCTGACTCTGGGTTGATTGGTGGAATCGCACAGGCCGCCAATCCAGCAATAGCTGTAAATTTCAGAGTATGGCGAAGCATCGAACTATCCTCCGGCTTAAATCGCCAAGAATCATAAAGGCCATATCACCGGGATCAAGGCTGAGGCCAGCAGCCCCACGCTCAGATTCAGAGGGATGCCGATCCGCATAAAATCGGTGAACTTATAGCCCCCCGGACCGTAAACCAGCATGTTCGTCTGGTATCCGATCGGCGTTGCAAAACTGGCCGAGGCCGCCACCATCACCGCAATGACCAAGGGCCGTGGATCAATCCCCATGGCCTGCGCCAATCCAATGGCAATGGGTGTCACCACCACCGCCACGGCATTGTTTGACACAAGCTCGGTCAGGACCGACGTGAGCAAATAGATTGCCCAGACAATCAGGAATGGCGGAAGACCCTGCAAATGGGGGGCTACTGCTTCCACAATCAGCCGAACGGCCCCTGATGCCTCCAAGGCTGCGCCAACCGCAAGCATCGAGAAGATCAACGCCAGTAGCCGACCGTCCACGAAGGAAAACGCCTCTTCCGCGTCGATACAGCGGGTGAGCAGAACCAGTGCGACCGCAAAGATCGACAACATGAAAATCGGGGCTAATCCAAAGGCCGCTAGCAATACGATCCCCACAAGCGCGAGCACTGCCAAAGGCGCGTGTTTCCGACGATAAGCGCGCTCGGTCGGGTGGGCGATATCCACCATGTCCATATCCGCCGACAACCGCTGGATGTCCTCCGGCGCACCTTCCAGCAACAGCGTGTCCCCCACACGCACGACCAGATCATCCAATTGGCGACCGATATTCTGATTCCGCCTGTGGGCCGCCAAAGGATAAACACCATAGCGGCGACGCAGACGCAGGCTGCCGAGGCTCCGCCCGATCATCTTACAGCCCGGCGAAATCAGAACCTCCACGGTGGCTGTCTCGACCGAACTCAGCTTGTCCACCATCCGCAGTTCTTTGTTCTGCTGCAGACCGAGGATTTCGGACATTCCCGATCGCAAAACCACCCGGTCGCCGGGTTCCAGCGTTACACCGGTCAAATCGCGACGCAACGAGGCATCACCGCGCAGCACGTCAATCAACCGAACCCCGCCACGGCGAAATTCGTCAATCCCCGCCACTTCGCGCCCGATCAGGGAACTCCCCTCAGGGATCGCCACCTCGGTAAAGAATTTCATCTTCGACTTGCCCCCCAAAAGCGAGGCCATCGAGGCGCGTTCCGGTAGCAATCGCGGCCCAATGAACCGCAGGTAGATCATCCCCCAGATCACAAGAATAACCGCAAGGGGGGTGACCTCGAAAATCGTGAAGGCCCGCAATCCGTTCGCCCGGGCCACACCATCCACCAGCAGGTTTGTCGAGGTCCCGATCAGCGTCATGGTCCCCCCGAGGATCGCAGCGTAGCTCAACGGGATCAGAAGCTTGGACGCCGGAATGTCCATCGTCCTTGCCAGCTGCACGAACACAGGGATCATTACAACGACCACAGGCGTGTTGGATACAACCGCAGAGGCCAGAATTACAAAGAGCATTAACGCACCGACCGCAAGAACCGGATTGGTTTGCGCGTTACGCTCCGCCATCTTGGTAAATGCATCCAGCGCCCCGGTCCGCACCAGCGCCCCCATCACGATGAACATCGCCGCGATCGTCCAAGGCGCCGGGTTAGAAAGCACCGTCAAGGCATCGTGATAAGGCAACACCCCGGTTACCAACAGGGCAGCCGCCCCGCCAATCGCAACGACTTCGGTCGGATACTGTTCGCGGATGAACAGGAGGAACATCGCGCCCACGACGCAAAGCGCCAAAATGGCTTCGCCGGTCGGGGACAGAGAAAGATCAATCATTCAGGTCGCCATTTCTCTCATTCTCTCCGCATCATTAGCCGAGCCGGTGGCGGTATCAAGATTTGATTGCAGGCAGAAAACCAACCCCCCTTCATTTGGCCCAAAATATCCCGGGGAGCACGAGGGGCTGGCCCCTCGTTCCTTGCGTCAAGCTAGAGGGCCTGAGGCCTCGAGTCGGCCACCATCGCGCACCATGCGGACCGTCTTGGCCAACCCTGTGCGATCATCGGTCTCGACATAAAGTCCCGACAAGGTCGCCTCCCCCTTTGCCGGGGTGAAGCGGTCCTTGGCCATGCCTGTTATAAACCTGCGCAGCGGTTCGCCCTTGTCCATGCCTATGACTGAATTGTAGTCCCCGCACATCCCCGCATCGGTCTGAAACGCCGTTCCGCCGGGCATGATCTGCGCGTCACCGGTCGGGATATGGGTATGGGTTCCGACAACGACACTGGCCCTACCGTCGCACCAATGACCCATCGCCATCTTCTCAGACGTCGCTTCGCAATGCACATCAACCAGAATCGCCTGCGGCAGGCCACCCAAAGGATGCGCCTTCAGGACTTGCTCCACCGCCGAAAATGGATCGTCGAAGGGGCGCTTCATGAAGACCTGGCCCAGCACCTGTGTGACCAGAATCTTGCGTCCTCCGGGCGCCGTGAACAATCTATGCCCCCGACCCGGTGCGGACTTGGCATAATTCAATGGCCGAATGATACGCGGTTCCTGCTCGATATAAGACAGCATTTCGCGTTGGTCGAAGGCGTGGTCACCAAGTGTGATGCAATCCGCCCCAGCCTCCAACAGCAGTTTGGCATGTGCAACATTCAGCCCATGGCCCGAAGTTGCATTCTCGCCATTGACCACGACAAAATCGAGACCCCATTCGGCTCGTAGCTTCGGCAGGCGTTCGGCCAGCGCAACGCGCCCAGCCCGGCCCATGATGTCACCAAGAAACAAGATTTTCATGGCCCCAGCCCTAGGCGCTTGGGCCGAAAAGGGCAAGAGCTCGGAATGTGCTATACTACCTTCAGAACACACCAAACATGAAAGGAGTCAGCATGAAACCGGTTGTTCTTCTGGTGGGCAAGCTGCCCTATGTGCTCGGCAGTGTCGCGCAGGACCTTAGCCATTTGCCAATCGAATGGTTGGGCGCGCATGATGTCGATGAGGTTCAGCGGCAACTCGACGCAGAACCCCGGATTTGCACTGTCATCATCGGCGGCAGCCTTGATGACCGCGTCCGAGGGGACTTGGTCTGCGTGATCCTTCGCAAGCGACCCGATCTGCGGATTCACATCAAGGACCGCGCGTCTGGCCCCGGCGCCATGTTGGGCTTTGTGAAACAGATTGTAGAGAGTATGGACCTACGGACCGAGGAAGCCGCCTAGCTGAAGCGGCGAATGCCGTCCTCGGTCACGATCATATCCAGCGAGACATCCGTTTTCTCGCGCGGCAATCGTTCGGCCTCTTGCGCTGCATAGGCAAATCCAATCGTGACCCGAGGACCGGTTTCCGCCAGTGTCTCGAGGGTCCGGTCATAAAACCCGCCGCCATATCCAAGTCGGCCGCCGTCTGCATCAAATGCAACGAGAGGGACGACCAAGACGTCCGGTTCAAGGAACTCTCCGTCGGCGGGGACCAACGCTCCGAAGGGACCATCAATCATCGCGCAATCCTTTTTCCACCGCCGGAAAAGCAGCGGTAAACCGTTTCCTTGAATGACGGGCACAACGACTGGTCCAAAGGGACACATAGCTTCCATCGCTAAACGGGGGTCGACCTCCGACCGGATAGGCATGTAGCCCGCGATGATCTTGCCCTTATGGGCGTCCAACGCGGTCAGCAAATGCGCTGCGGCTTGCGCGCTTCGGTCAGGGTCATGCGCCTCTTTTCGGCGGGCCAGTGCAAGCTTACGCGCCTCGGCCTTCTTTTTAACAATCCGACTCATAGCAGAATCGCCGCCGCAAGTCCGAGGAAGGCAAAGAAGCCCACCACGTCAGTCACTGTCGTGACAAAAGCCCCCGAGGCGAGTGCGGGATCAACCCCGAACCGTTCCAGCGTCACCGGGACCAATATCCCCGCCAACCCAGCCACGACCAGATTGATTACCATTGCAACCCCGATCACCACGCCCAGCAGGGGTGTCCCAAACCAGATCACACCTATGACGCCCATTACCACGGCGAAGATCAGCCCGTTGGTCAGCCCCACCATGGTTTCACGCCGGATCACGCGCCAGACATTGGACGGCGTAAGGTCCTTGGTGGCTATCGCGCGCACGGCCACGGTCAGGCTTTGCGTGCCTGCGTTGCCGCCCATCGATGCGACGATCGGCATCAGCACCGCAAGCGCTACGAATTGGGATATTGTGTCCTCAAACTGGGCGATCACCAGAGAGGCCAAAATAGCCGTTACGAGATTCACCCCCAGCCAAGGCAGGCGTTGCCGGGTGGTTTCGATGACCCGGTCCGAAAGGTTACTTTCACCAACACCAGCAAGGCGCAGGATGTCCTCTTCGTGCTCTTCATCCAGAACGCCCATCGCGTCATCGATGGTGATCATCCCGATCAATCGGCCGCTATCGTCGACAACTGGTGCCGAGATCAGGTGGTACTGGTTAAAGGCGTAGGCGACCTCGGCCTCGTCCTGCATCACGGGGATGGTGCGGAAACTTTCTTCAAACAAGTCGCTAAGCCGAACAGACCTGTTCGACGACAGAAGCTTGCCAAGTGTGACATACCCAATCGGCATCATCTTCGGGTCCACCACGAAAACATGATAGAACTGCTCAGGCAGTTCCTCTTCCGTCTCGCGCAGATAGTCGATGGCATCGCCAACACGCCAATGTTCCGGCGCGGCGACAACTTCGCGCTGCATCAGTCGACCGGCCGAGAATTCGGGGAAAGTCAGCGCCTGTTCAACGGCAACCCGGTCAGCGTCTTCCAACGCGTCAAGAATGGCCGCTTGCTGCGGCTCCTCCAGATCCTCGACAAGGTCGACGACATCGTCGGTTTCCAGCTCCCGAACCGCCTCGTCCAACACGTCCTTGGGCAGAAACTCGATCACTTCTTCCCGTAGGTTGTCGTCGAGTTCGGAAAGAACGTCACCGTCAAAGGCCGCACCCGCCAAATACAGGATCTCTCGCCTATGACCGGCGTCGACCTGTTCCAAAAGGTCAGCGATGTCAGCTGGGTGTAGGGGTTCTAACAGGCGCGCCAGCCTGTCACGGTCGCCCGACGCCACCGCGATACGCACCTTCGAGAACAGCGTACTGTCCAGCGCGTAGTCATCCTCTTCGGATACTGTGGCGTCGATAAGATCTTCTGCCATGGCCCCTTCCCGGCTTCCCGCCCCTAGTCAAAGCGGGTTTCGGCCCAAGGTGCAAGATGTGCAATTTACCTTATCGCGCGCCGTGCCTATCCTGACCCTGTTTTCAGTTCGGAGCCGCCATGACATCGCCTGTTCTTCTTCTGGGTCAAACCCTTGGCTTCACGGACAATCCGTTCCGGACCGAACCAGAGACAGCAGCCCGGTATGAGCAGCGCGGAGCAGTTCTTGTAACAGATGGCAAAATTGCAGACCTCGGGACAGCCGACGATCTTCGTGCGCGGCATCCACAGGCCCGCGTTATCGACTACGGCGCCGGGCTGATCACGGCGGGGTTTGTCGATGCCCATGTCCACTATCCTCAAACCGCGATTATCGCGAGTTGGGGTAAGCGTCTGATTGACTGGTTGAACAGATATACATTTCCCGAAGAAATGCGTTTCGGTGATCCGGACTATGCCGCGGAGATTGCTCGACGATATTTCGACCTGACCCTGTCCTACGGCACAACCACGGTCTGTTCCTACGCGACCATCCATCCCGAAAGTGTCAATGCCTTCTTTACCGAGGCCCGGGCCCGTGGTCTGCGGGCACTGGCAGGCAAGACCTGTATGGATCGCAACGCGCCGGACGGCCTTTGCGACACCCCGCAAAGTGCTTATGACGACAGCAAGGCGTTGCTTGAGCAGTGGCACGGCGTGGACCGACTTTCCTATGTGGTGACACCTCGGTTCTCGCCCACATCGACCCCTGAACAACTGGAAGCTATCGGTGCGCTTTGGGCTGAACACCCAACCTGCCTGATGCAGACTCACCTGAGCGAACAGATCGACGAGATCGAATGGGTGAAATCTCTTTATCCGGAAGCGCGAGATTATCTGGATACCTATGAACGCTTTGGCCTGCTCGGCGAGAACGGTGTCTACGGCCACGCCATCCATCTTGAAGGCCGCGAACGCGCGCGACTGCGAGAGACCGGTGCAGGGCTGGTCCATTGCCCAACCTCGAACACCTTCATTGGCTCGGGCCTTTTCGACATGGATGGCTTAATGGCCGAGGGTCAGCGGATCGGCCTGGCCACCGATACCGGAGGCGGGTCGTCCTTCTCAATGTTACGGACAATGGCGTCTGCCTATGAGATCGCCCAGTTGAGGGGGCGGGCATTGCATACGGCTGAGTTGTACTGGCTGGCAACACAAGGCTCTGCGGAGGTTCTGCGGCTGGATGACAAGATCGGCAATCTTGCCATTGGGATGGAGGCCGACCTCGTGGTTCTGAATCTCGCATCGACACCTGCGATCAAGCAACGCCATGCCGAGGCGGATACGATCTGGGATGCCCTGTTCCCGACGATCATGATGGGGGATGACCGGGCTGTGCAGTCAGTATGGGTTGGTGGAGTGAACAGGCTGGCGAGAGGAGACTGATAGCAGTCAAGACGCTGCCCTGACCGCAACCGGCTTGATAGCAAGGGTACGGAGCCCGCTCGTTTCCGCCAGTGGCACGATTGCCAACGGTCCTCTGACCGACTGCTCGGTGCCTCTGGTCGACTTAGCTCACTTGATCTCGAACGAAAACTGATCGTCTTCATAACTCCGGGTTTTCGTGAGGCAGCCACTCTCGTAGGAGAACACAAACACGGTCGCGACCTCTGCAACAACGGACATCCGGCAAAAATCGTCTTCACCTGCTTGCATCGATACTGGGCACTCATCCATGTCGGTGTGGGGTACAGCTGCCTCAAAGACCTCGTAGGAAAGCGCACATTCCGTCTCGTGGCTATCAGCCCAAACCATTCCCGCGATCACGGTCAAACTCGCTGCTGCTACAAAAAATTTCAACATATCCATTTGATTTCCCTCCCTAAATCAAAGAGGAAAAACTATGATCCAAATAGGGAAATCTCGCCATGATCCATGTCAATCGGGTCTTGTTCGAGCGATCAGCCCGCCACCGATGGCTCAGCGTTTCGACGAGAAGAATTCCATCAGCAAAGCGCCCGCCTCCTCGGCGCCAATACCGTCATAGACCTCGGGAACGTGGTGACATTGAGGATGGCTAAAAACGCGAGGGCCCTGAGCCACACCACCTGACTTCGGATCCGCCGCGCCGTAGTAGACCCGCGCGATCCGGGCATTCGACAGGGCAGCGGCGCACATCGGACAGGGTTCTAGCGTAACGTAGAGGTCATAGCCCGGCAGGCGTTCCGAAGCGGCTGCCACACAGCCTGCGCGCAGAACTTGAACCTCAGCATGCGCGGTGGGATCGTTCAACTCCCGTGTCCGGTTTCCGTCACGGGCCACCACGCGCCCATCAGGGTCCACCAGAACGGCCCCCACAGGTACTTCGCCGCGATCCGCAGCGGCGCGGGCCTCTTCCAATGCAAGGTCCATATATGAGGTAAACGGGCTCATTCCCTTTGCATGCCCCCTGCGCGGGCCTCGCGCAAGAGGCTTTCCCTTGCCCAGCCAAAGGCGTATGGGGGTCGGCATGACAGACAAGACACCTCCCGGCGACCGGATCGCCAAAGTGCTGGCCCGTGCGGGCGTGGCCTCTCGTCGTGAAGCCGAGCGGATGATCGAGGCTGGCCGGGTGACGGTGAATGGCAAGACCATCGACAGCCCGGCGCTGAACGTGACGCCCGAGCATCAGATCACCGTGGACGGCAAACCGCTGGCCGAACCCGAACCGCCACGCATTTGGTTGTATCACAAGCCCACTGGTCTGGTGACAACCAATCGCGACGAAAAGGGGCGCGAAACGGTGTTTGACCACCTGCCCGCAGATCTGCCGCGTGTGATGACTGTTGGGCGGCTGGATTTGAACTCTGAAGGCCTGCTGCTTTTGACGAACGATGGCGAGGTGAAACGTAAGCTGGAACTTCCCGCGACGGGTTGGCTGCGTCGCTATCGGGTGCGTGTGAATGGTAAACCGACCGACGATATGCTGGTCCCTCTGCGCGAAGGGATCACCCTTGATCGCGAGACGTTCCAGCCGATGGACGTGACCATCGACCGCCAGCAAGGCGCCAACGCGTGGCTGACCGTCGCCCTTCGCGAAGGCAAAAACCGCGAAATTCGCCGAGCGATGGAGGCCGTCGGCCTGACCGTGAACCGGCTGATCCGCGTCAGCTATGGCCCGTTCCAGCTTGGCCAACTGAAATCCGGCGAAGTTGAAGAGATCAAAGGTCGCGTTGTCCGCGAACAACTTGGTTTGGACAAAGAATTCAAGCCCGCGTCCAAACCGCGACCAAGGGTCAACCGCCGACGCAAACCTTCGGGGGGAAAACCGCGGCGTCAGTAACCTTGCCCCGCCCCATGCAATATGCATTGTTGCCAAAGACTTGGAACAAATAAGGGCTGAAGGGCGATGGCAGACCTTTTAACGATTGAGAACCTCGGCAACCTGCTGATGCTGTGCTTCCTGCAGGCAGTGCTGGGTTTTGACAACCTTCTTTACATCAGCATCGAAAGCCAGCGGGCCCCGGTCGCACAGCAAAAAGCCGTGCGTTTCTGGGGGATTATCATGGCCGTGACGCTACGCGTCGTTTTGCTGTTCGTGATGATCAACCTGATCGAATCCCTCAGCGATCCGTTCTTCACCTTCGCCTGGACCGGCGTTTTGGAAGGGGCGGTGAACTTCGCGACAATCATCTTCATCGTGGGTGGGGTGTTCATCATCTATACGGCGGTGAAAGAGATCTCTCACATGCTGTCGGTCGACCATCTGGACCATGATATCGAAGGGAAATCCGGAAAATCAGGTCTGCAGGTCGTGATGCTGATCGTCATGATGAACCTGATCTTCAGCTTCGACTCCATCCTATCGGCGCTGGCGATCACGGATGTCTTCCCGATCCTTGCCGCCGCGATCCTGATCTCTGGTCTGGCGATGCTGTTGCTGGCGGATGGGGTCACCGCGTTCCTTGAAAAGAACCGCATGTACGAGGTTTTGGGCCTGTTCATCCTGCTGATCGTGGGTGTCGTTCTTTTGGGCGAGGCCGGTGTGGCCGCCGCCCATGCAATGCATGACGATACGTTAGGTCTGAAATTCTTCGGCTACCCCTTGATCCCGATGTCGAAGACCACCTTCTATTTCGCTGTGATCGTTCTGTTCGCGGTGGAAATCTTGCAGTCGGGCTATGCCAAGAAGCTGGACGCTGAACGGCATGCAGAGCAATCTCGCCGCGGGTAGCCCGCTGACACGTCACGTAAACGTCGCCTCCGGCCCCTAGACCGGGCGCGACAGGACTTAGGAGAGGATCATGTCGGATAAGGGATTGCAGAAGATAGCCTTCTTCATTCTGATTGCGCTGATCCTTTATGTCACCGCAACAGGCGGAGGCGCGTAATGGCCCAGCGTTACGGCGGAAAATTCAGCCCCGAAGGCAGCCCGGACAACGCCCCGACACCGCAGTCCCCGTTCAAGGGCAAGCGACGCTCTCGTGTTGGGGGGCGGGTCAACTTGTTGTTCTTCGCGCCGATCCCGCTGTTGTTCAAAGCTTTTGGGTCGGAACCTGTGGTTTTGGCGCTTTATCTGGCCGCCTTTGGTGACCTTATACTGGCGGCGTGGCTGACCCGCGAAGGCCTGCTGGCACAAGAAGCCTATGAGGCGCGCAAGGTTGCCAAACGCCCAGCCATCCCGCGCAAAATGTTTGGCTCGTTTCTGACTGGCACAGGGTTGGCCATCGCCGGATTCGCTGGCCACGGCCCGCTTGAGGCTGCAATTTTCGGCGTTCTTGGTGCGGTGCTTCACAGCTTTGCTTTTGGTCTCGACCCGCTCAAGGACAAAGGCGCGGAAGGGATCGACAGCTTCCAGCAAGATCGTGTTTCCCGCGCCGTAGACGAAGCCGAAAAGCATCTGACCGCCATGTACAACGCCATTCTCCCGACCGGAGACCGGGCGCTTGTCCGGCGGGTGGAGCAATTTCAGGTGACCGCCCGCGACCTGTTCCGCACCGTCGAAGAAGACCCCCGCGACC
>CAYFXM010000028.1:18218-18799 GCA_964346965.1 uncultured Actibacterium sp.
GGGCCCGTGACGCGACGGTGAAGTTCGCCGACCTATATTCGCGAAACCGGGATGCCGGCGCGCGCCGTGACTATGAAGACCTACTGACCGATCTTGAGCAGAATTTCGCTGCTCGCACCCAGTCTCTCTTGCTGGATGATCGTTCAGACCTGACTGTTGAAATTGAAGTTTTGCGTGAGCGTTTGCAACGCGAAGGGGTTCGGCTGCAAACCACCCCGCCTAGTGAGGAGTAACACCCATGTCCGACACAATCCGCCAAAAAGCAGAGGCCGCTCTGGCCGAGGTTGAAGAAGTCACCGCGTCGATCCTGCCAGAGGTCAAGCCTGCCAATGCGCTGGTTCCGCTGGCGGAGGCAGAGCCCGGCGTGGCCAGCGACATCCGCAAGCGGATGGACGAGATCGACATGAGCGATACCGGCTCGATCATCGCGTTCGGTTCGACCGCGCAGGCCGAATTGCAGACCATCAGTCAGGACATGCTGGCTGGTGTGCGCAACAAAGACGTCGGCCCGGCAGGCAACAGCTTGCGGAACATCGTGTCGACCATCCGCGGCTTCTCGGTCTCGGAACTGGACGTGCGCC
>CAYFXM010000028.1:18913-19270 GCA_964346965.1 uncultured Actibacterium sp.
ATCAAGTCGCTGGATATGCTTGATGAAAAGACGCTCGACTTCTACGACGAACTGGCGCTGTACATCACAGCCGGTGAGGAAAAGCTGAAAGAGCTGGATGAGAGCATCATTCCGGCCAAGGAAGCCGATGTCGAAGCTGCGGAGGAAAGCGACAAGGTTCTGGTTGCTCAGGAACTGCGCGACCTGCGCGCCGCGCGTGACGATCTGGAACGCCGCGTTCACGACCTGAAACTGACCCGTCAGGTGACCATGCAGTCCTTGCCCTCGATCCGTCTGGTGCAAGAGAACGACAAATCGCTGGTGACCAAGATCAACTCGACACTGGTGAACACCGTGCCGCTGTGGGAAACCCAACTG
>CAYFXM010000029.1:0-18987 GCA_964346965.1 uncultured Actibacterium sp.
TCCAATTCGGGTGGGTCGAGGCTTGGGCTACGGTCGCGAAGGCCAAATCTTCAAGTGGCCAATCGCGGAAGGCTCCACCAGAGGCGGTTAAGATTATCCGTTCAACGCTGTCGATATCCTCTCCCAACAGGGCTTGGAAAATACCGGAATGCTCACTGTCCACCGGTAGCACGGTCGCCCCATGCTCCTTAGCCTTACCTAACAAGAGCGGACCAGCGGTTACGAGGCTTTCCTTATTGGCCAATGCGAGTGTGGTGCCATGTTTCAAGGCTTCCAGTCCAGGCGGCAGCCCTGCTGCGCCGACAATCGCCGACATAATCCAATCGGCCTGTCGTGCAGCAGCTTCCAGAAGCGCATTTTCGCCAGCGGCCACCTCTATACCGGTGCCGGACAAAGCCTCTCTCAACGACGGGTAGCATTCCTCGTAGCAGGTAACAACCACGTCGGGTCTAAACTGTCGTGCCTGTTCCGCAAGAAGTTCGATATTCCGACCACCGGTCAGCGCAACGATGTCGAAACGATCCGCCCCGCCTTGGTGCGCCATAACGTCAAGCGTGCTGATACCGATCGACCCGGTCGCGCCAAAGACAGAGACACGCCGCATGGCTTAGAACCTCACCTCTGGGACATAAACCAACTGCGCGACGACCAACATGAACAGGATGGCACCCAGCATACCGTCAAAACGGTCGAACAATCCCCCGTGACCCGGCAGAAGATTCGAGCTGTCCTTGACGCCCATTTTCCGTTTCAGCGCGCTTTCCGCAATATCACCCATCTGGCTGGCCATCGACAGAAGCACAGAAACCCAGGGAAGGTCTACGCCGGCATCGGTAAATGTTCGGAAAACCAGACCGATAGCGAACGCAGAAATCCAGCCGGCGACTGTCCCCGACCAAGTCTTTTTGGGGCTGACAGCCGGCCAGAATTTGGGGCCACCGATGAAACGGCCTGCGAAATAGCCGAAGACATCCGTGGCAACCACGACCAGCACCAACCAAACGATCCAGACGATGCCGTGTGCTTCGCGAAAACCGACAAGGCCATAACCAGCCCCAAGGACCGCGGCTCCATAAAGAATAAAAAGAAGAGTTCCTCTTTTCAGAAGTACTCCACCACAGAACAACGGGGCCAACAGCACAAATACCCCGTAAGGCGCTGGAATAATTCTGGAAAGAATGACAGCAGTAACTCCCAAGGCACCGATTTGCCAAGCGGCTCGGACCTTCTCGGGCTCCATCATGCGGGAAAGTTCCCACAGGATTACCCCGCTAATCAAAGCGGCCAACGCCGCAAACCACGGCCCGCCAGCCCAGACCAGCACGATGCCAACACCGGCCATTACTATTCCGGACACCACGCGCTGTCGAAGATCAGCCCATTTCGCGGACGAAGCCATCAGGTCAGCACCGCACCGAAGCGTCGTTCACGTTTGGCGAATTTCGCGACAATTTCTTCGAAGATTTCTGGAGTGAAGTCAGGCCAGAGCACTGGCGTGAACTCATACTCAGCATAGGCCGACTGCCATAGCAAAAAGTTTGAAATTCGCGCCTCGCCACTGGTTCGGATCACCAGATCCGGATCTGGCAGAACACATGTATCGAGGAAACTCGCCAACGTCTGTTCATCAACTTCTTCTGGGTCAAGACGACCAACTGCGACTTCCTTTGCCAACCGCTTTGTCGCACGCGCGACCTCATCCCGACCACCATAGTTCAGGGCAACTGTTAGATTGACCAGAGTGTTGTCTTTGGTCAGCTCTTCCAACTCGTCCATCATCGCCACAAGACTTGGGTCAAGTCTCACTCGGTCACCAATAAATCGAACACAAACACCTTTTTCATAAAGAGCTTGCGCCTCTTTCTTAATGTAGCGCCGGAAGAGCGCCATCAAACCGCTTACCTCGGCTTGGGTGCGCTTCCAGTTCTCGGTCGAGAAGGCGAAGATTGTCAGGTAGTTAATTCCGAGCCGCGGGCAGGATTCGACTATATCGCGAACACGCTTAGCGCCGGCCTGATGGCCGAACAGGCGCGGTCGTCCGCGCTGCTGTGCCCAACGGCCATTGCCGTCCATGACGATGGCCACGTGCTGAGGGCCTTTTTGCGGGTCACTCGCCACGTATCGCGGCCCCTTCGCTAATGCAGGTCAATCAGACCTGCATGATTTCCTGCTGCTTGGTTTCCAGCGCTGTATCTACGGCGGCGATGGACTTGTCAGTGAGCTCCTGAATCTCATCGGCCCAGATCTTCTCTTCGTCTTCACTCATCCCGGCGTTTTTCGCTTTTTTGAGCTGGTCCATACCGTCACGACGCACATTGCGGATCGCGATACGCGCGTTTTCGGCGTATTGGCCTGCAACTTTAGTCAGTTCGCGGCGACGCTCTTCGTTCAACTCCGGGATCGGCAGCATGATGATGGTACCGTTGAGCTGCGGGTTGATACCCAAGCCGCTTTCGCGGATCGCTTTTTCCACGGCGCCTACCATCGACTTGTCCCAGACATTTACCGTCACCATTCGCGGCTCTGGTACGTTGACGGTGCCCACCTGATTGATCGGCGTTTTCTGGCCGTAGGCTTCGACCATCACCGGCTCCAGCATCGAGGCAGAAGCGCGGCCTGTCCGCAGCGACGCAAATTCGGTTCTCAGAGCCCCCATCGCGCCGTCCATACGGCGTTGCAGGTCGTCGACATCAATCTCAAGATCTTCTTCGGACATAACGTGTCACTCTTGTTCTTATGCGGGCGCACCCGCGATCATGCTCGTTGTTCCAGCTATACCGTTATTCGTGCACGATTGTATAGGTGCCTTCCCCGGCGAGTATTCCCCGGAAACCGCCCGGTTCGTCCAGCGAGAAAACAATAATGGGCATGTTATTGTCACGGGCCAGTGCGATAGCCGAGGCGTCCATCACCTTAAGGTGCTTTTGCAGCACGTCATCGTAGCTGATGTCATCATATCGAACTGCATCTTCGTTGGTGACCGGGTCTTTATCATAGACGCCATCAACTTTAGTGCCTTTGAAAATCGCTTCGCAGGCCATCTCGCTTGCGCGCAGGGTTGCTGCGGTATCAGTCGTGAAATACGGGTTACCGGTCCCTGCCGCAAAAATACAAACCCTTGCCTTCTCCAGGTGACGAACTGCGCGACGCCGAATGTATGGTTCACACACCTGATCCATCGGAATTGCGCTGATAACGCGGGTATATACGCCAAGCTGCTCCAGTGCAGACTGCATCGCCAAGGCGTTCATAACGGTCGCTAACATGCCCATGTAGTCCGCTGTGGTCCGCTCCATGCCCTGAGCGCTACCTGACAGGCCCCGAAAGATGTTGCCGCCACCGATAACCATGCAAATTTCGACGCCCATGTCGTGAACGGTTTTTACCTCTTTGGCGATCCGTTCCACGGTCGGCGGATGAAGACCGAAGCCTTGGTCACCCATCAGGGCTTCGCCCGAAATCTTCAACATGACACGTTTATAGGCCGGCGCAGGTTGATTGGTCTGTCCGTCGCTCATATGGTCGCACCCCGTACCGAATTTGGATTTGGGCGCAAGATGTCGGAAAGCGCCGACAGTTTCAACGAAGAAGCGACACGCAAGCGTATGAACCTGCCTGAAAACGACTCACGTAGACCGATCCTGATCGCCGGGCCCACGGCCTCGGGTAAATCCGAGCTGGCTCTGCAGATAGCCGAGTCTCAAGGGGGCGTTATCATAAACGCCGACGCCTTACAGGTGTTTGACGGCTGGCAAATCCTGACCGCGCGCCCTTCGGCAGAGGACGAGGCCCGCGCAGAGCATGTACTTTACGGCCATGTTCCCTTTGACCAAAGCTATTCGGTCGGCCATTGGCTGCGTGATGTGAAGCCCTTTCTGACCGGGCCGGAAAGGCCGATCATTATTGGCGGAACCGGGCTTTATTTCAGCGCCCTGACAGAGGGGCTTGCGGAAATACCTCTGACACCGCCTGAGGTGCGTGCCGAGGCGGATGCGTTTATTCGTGAAAAAGGTCGAGAGGCGATGCTGGCCGAACTGGATTCTGAAACCGCCTCCAGAATCGACACGCTTAATCCCGCACGCGTTCAACGCGCTTGGGAGGTTCTGCGAAACACAGGTCGTGGTTTAGCCAGTTGGCAGGACGGCACTGGTCCTGCCCTTTTACCCCTTTCAGGGGCACAACCTTTTGTCATGCAGGCCGACAAGGAATGGCTGAATCATCGCATAGACCGCCGCTTCGACATTATGCTGGAACTGGGCGCACTCGACGAGGCTCGCGCCAATCTTCCCCATTGGAATCCCAATCTGCCATCGGCCAAAGCAATTGGCGCACCGGAACTGATTGCCTATCTGCGGGAAGAGCTAACCTTGGACGAGGCCCGCGCGGCGGCCAAGATCGCGACGCGCCAATACGCGAAACGTCAAAGGACGTGGTTCCGATCACGAATGAAAGCGTGGACCCCCATCGAACTGGGCTAGCAACTAGCTTCCCAGAATCGCCCGGACGTAATTGCGGGTCTCTTTGTAAGGCGGGACACCACCATATTTTTCAACTGCTTTTGGACCCGCATTATAGGCTGCCAACGCAAGTCGCCAACTCCGAAACGTGTCGAACTGTTCGCGCAGGTACCGCGCACCCCCGTCCAAGTTCTGTCGTGGGTCACGAGGGTTTACGCCGAGATAACGTGCCGTTTGCGGCATTAGTTGAGCTAAGCCCAAGGCACCTTTGTGACTGCGCGCATTGGGGTTCCAGCCGCTTTCCTGTTGAACCAAGCGCAGGAACATATCTTCAGGGATGCCATGCCGACGCGCGGCATCGCGGGCCATATCAAGATAGACTCCACGATATTTCCCCACATAGGCCGGGCTTCCGTATTTTTTGGGTGTGTAAAATGGAGTTGGCTGAAGACGGACAGAATTCGCATATTGTTGGGCCGCGCGATTATCCAGCACCTTGGTTTGATTCTTGAAGATCGACATCCGCGACTCGGCTGCCGCTGGACTCGCCAGCGCTATGCAGAAAAAAGTTAAAATAATACGCGAAATCACGGTCGCCCCCGGTTCCGAAATCCCGCGCGACTATACCGTTTTTTCCAGATTTCTCTAGCCCTTTGGCGAAAGCCGGATAATGGAAGGCACTTTCACCTTTCATAAACCATCCGAGAGTGGTGTAACGAAGGACAACGATTTTATAAGATTCGACGGGAGCAATTCATGGCAGGTTCAGTCAACAAGGTCATTCTGGTCGGCAATCTTGGGCGCGACCCAGAGGTTCGTTCTTTCCAGAACGGTGGCAAGGTCTGCAACTTGCGAATTGCAACGTCGGAAACCTGGAAGGATCGCAACACCGGCGAACGCCGTGAACGTACGGAATGGCACTCTGTCGCGATCTTCTCCGAACCGCTGGCTCGCATCGCAGAACAGTATCTCCGCAAGGGTTCGAAGGTTTACATCGAGGGCCAGTTGGAAACCCGCAAATGGCAGGACCAAAGCGGGCAGGATCGCTATTCGACCGAGGTTGTCCTGCGCCCTTATCGTGGGGAGCTGACTTTGCTTGACGGCCGCAGTGAAGGCGGTGGTGGCGGAGGCTACGGCGGCGGCAACCAAGGTGGAGGTTATGGCAGCCAAGGTGGCGGCTATGACAGCGGACCCGGACCGGCGCCCGCAAGCGATTTGGACGACGAAATCCCGTTTTAATGGATATTAAGGCCGGATAAGGGAAAGGGGGAAACACCGTGACATGGTCATTCCCCGCTGGTTTTCTTTTCGGCGCTGAACTGCGTGTCCACGCTACTTTCGTTCTGTTGCTGCTTTGGATAACCGTTTCGTCTTTCCTTGACGGAGGGGTGGGTGCGGGTCTGTTCGACGGCTTATTCGTTATTGCTCTTTTCGCTAGCATCGTCGCGCACGAGATCGGCCATTTGTGGGTGGCCCGACAATACAATGTTCAGGCAAAGCGGGTGACACTGTTGCCCATCGGCGGTGTGCCGGACGCTGACATGGTCGGCGACACTCCTGTACAGGACATCGCCATTGCCTTGGCTGGGCCATCGGTCAGTCTGGGCCTGTGGATTGTTCTAAGCATTTTTGAGAGCGCACCTGCCCCGTCAAACGTCTTTTCCACTCCGAACGCTGACACGAACTACTTACACCTTCTTGCGCTGGCTAACCTTTATCTGGCGCTGTTCAACCTTCTTCCAGCGTTCCCCATGGACGGCGGCAGAATCCTGAGAGCATTGCTAGTAAGAAACATGGTGGTCGACGAGGCTAACCGAATTGCCACTATGGCCGGCCAATTCATCGGATTTGGAATAGGCCTATGGGGGCTGATTGACGGCACTGCAGGTTTGGTTCTGGTTGCACTGTTCATTTTCCTATCTTCGACCCTGGCCTCTCCGGTCGCGGTGGACCGGAATCCATTCGAGGATATTTCGATACCCAGAAGCCTTCTAAACACGCGATTTGAAAGTCTTTCGATTCATGACACGATCGAGACGGCTGTAGCCATCTCCGGTCAGACCTCTCAGCAGGATTTCCCTGTTTTTGACGAGGACAGGTTTATCGGGTTTCTCACCCGCGACAGTCTGGCTGTGCATATGAACCAAACGGGTAATCGGACTGAGGTGGGTGATTACGTAACAACCAATGCCCCTATCGTGCAGCA
Source organism: uncultured Actibacterium sp. (assembly GCA_964346965.1). Taxonomy (GTDB): domain Bacteria; phylum Pseudomonadota; class Alphaproteobacteria; order Rhodobacterales; family Rhodobacteraceae; genus Actibacterium_B. The sequence goes on from CAYFXM010000029.1 coordinate 6,664, forward strand.
CAGTTCCTCGATCGAGGATGTCAGGCGGGCCCTTGAGGAGCAAGATACACGCCTTGCTGCGGTTGCAACGGCGACCGGGGACATGATTGGTTATGTAACCCTCGAAAAAATCAAAGAGTTTCAGAAAGCAAACCGCGAAAGACTTTAGATTTTCGCCGCAAGTCCTTCATTTAAAACGGAAATAACCGCTTCATTCGGCACATCGTCCGTCACGAAGGCCTGACCGATCCCACGAGCGAGAATGAACCGGATCTTTCCGTCCAGAACCTTTTTGTCTTGCGACATGAGATCCAATAATCCCTCGGCGTCCGGCAAATCACCGGGTATATCCTGAAGCCCACGCTTCATACCCATTGCTTGCAGGTGGGCATGAACACGGCTTGGATCTTCCTGGCTGCAAAGACCAATGCGCGCGGATAGATCGAAGGCCAACCCACAACCAATTGCCACACCTTCTCCGTGGAGCAAACGATCAGAGTACCCCGTTGCGGCCTCAAGAGCATGGCAGAAAGTGTGACCGAGATTCAGAAGCGCGCGGTCTCCCTGTTCAGTCTCGTCGCGAACAACGATGTCCGCCTTCATCTCGCAGGACCGACGAACCGCATAGGCGCGTTTTGCCATATCGCCTTCCGCAAGATCTGGACCGTTCTCCTCGAGCCATACAAAGAACCGTGAATCCCCAAGAAGCCCGTATTTTGCAACCTCTCCGTAACCGGCGAGGAAGTCGCGGGCTTTCAGCGTATTCAGTACGCTGATATCTGCCAGAACAAGGCTCGGTTGGTGAAAGGCGCCGATCAGGTTCTTGCCCAAAGGCGAGTTAATCCCGGTCTTTCCTCCAACGGAACTATCAACCTGTGCCAAAAGCGAAGTCGGCACCTGAACGAAGCGCACACCGCGACGCAGGACCGCGGCGGCGAACCCAACGAGGTCTCCGATGACACCGCCGCCAAGAGCGATAACGACATCACGACGCTCAACCTTCTCGGCCAGCAGCCATTCGACAGTCTTCGAGAAGTGCTCCCAGCCTTTGGTGCTTTCACCCGCTGGCAGAACCAAGGAGGTCATCTCGATCCCTTCGGACGCAAGACCCGACTTCAATGTCGCCAGATGCAGTGCTGCGACATTTTCATCGCTGACGACGGCAACGCGAGGGCGTCGCAACAGGGGCGCGATCTCAACACCAGCAGTTTCCAACAATCCCTGCCCGATGCGGATGTCATAGGCACGATCGCCCAACGGGACGTGAACAGTTTCCACCTGCATGGGATCAGGCCTCCTCTAATACATCCGGGCGGGTGCGCAGCACCTCGATCACCTTCGCGGTCATATCGTCGATCGAGTAACTCGGGTCAGCCTTCACGCGAAGATCGGCGAGTTCGTAGAACGGCATACGTACTTCGAACAACTCTGACAAAGTCTGTTTTGGATACGATGTCCGCAACAATGGCCGGGTATCTTTGTGCTTCACACGGTTCCACAGCAATTCCAGATCGGCATCCAATAAGACCGAAACACCCTTGTCGTGAATGAGCTGGCGGTTCCTCTCTGTCATGAAAGCTCCGCCGCCGGTCGATAAGACACCCGCGGTTTCCTCCAAAAGGCGCGAAATGACCTGTGTTTCCTTCTCTCGAAAGAAGGACTCGCCATCTCGTGCAAAAATCTCCGCGATCGACATATTGGCAGCACGGACGATTTCTTGGTCGCTGTCCAGAAACGGTACATCCAATGCACGCGCAAGGGCGGTGCCAATGGCGGTCTTGCCCGACCCCATCATGCCTACCATCACCACCGTTTTCTTCAGTTTCCAGCCCAAATGGGCCTCCTGCCGCCGAGATTCATAATTTCGGCATTCAATGACGTGATCTGACGGAAATTGCCATATATAATCGGAACCAAATCAGCTGATAACGCTAGAAGATACAAGGCAGGCAAGATGGGGCGACTTCTGAAACTACTTCTTATCCTAATTGTTCTGGGCTTTCTTGCTTTGGTGGGCTTTGCCTATCTTGGCGACCTGCGCCCGGATCAAGAGAGCGTCGAGCAACCGGTCACGCTGGATGTTGACTAGGTTTACCCCCTTCGCCTTGGCGCTGGCGGCGAGCGGAGCCTTTGCGCAGGGACCGGATTCGGCGATCGACTGGCTGTCGGATTCTGTGGCTCTGCCACCGGTCATTGGCCCGCTAAACAATACCCTGCCTGAACAAGCGCCAGGAGTAATGCCCGAACCGGTTACAGTTACCCCACTTTCCGAGCAACGCAATGATGCAGTTGGTCTGCTGCCGCCATCTGTAACCGGCTTGCCCGCCACCCTCTGGTCCGGTTCAGACGCCAAGGAAATTGCCCGCCTCATTCAATCAGAACAAACCGAGGGCCTTCCCGCCGCGCAGTCGCTTCTGTACATCCTGCTATTGGCAGAGCTAAATGCGCCAGACCATGCAGAGAATGACGGTATCGTTCTGTTGGCGCGATTAGATATGCTGTTGCAACTGGGGGCCATCGATCAGGCTCAGGCCCTTTTGGAACGAGCGGGCCCAAATCAACCTCAACTGTTCCGCCGTTGGTTCGACGTTTCTCTTCTGACCGGCCACGAAAACCGTGCTTGTACCGCGATGCTTGCCACCCCGGAAATAGCACCGACTTTTCCCGCCCGGATATTCTGCCTCGCCCGCAACGAAGATTGGAATGCAGCGGCCCTGTCCTTGGAAACCGGTCGCGTTCTCGGGTTCATCGATGAAGAGGAGGAGAGCCTCCTGCTTCAATTCCTTGACCCTGAACTGGCAGAGGAACTCCCCGTCCTTGGGCGGCCGACCACCGTTACCCCACTGATCTTCCGTATGTATGAAGCGATCGGCACACCGCTCGCTACAGGCACCCTGCCCCTTGCCTTCGCGTGGACAGACCTGTCAGAACGCTCTGGCTGGCGTGCCCGGATAGAAGCTGCCGAGCGCCTGTCAAGAAGCGGCGCCTTATCGCCGAACCAGTTGTTGGCGATTTACACAGAACGCAAGCCGGCGGCTTCCGGCGGTGTCTGGGATCGTGTTGACGCAGTTCAAAAGTTCGACGTCGCGAGCCTTGCTGGTCAACCGGAGTTGATTGCAGAAACATTGCCGCAAGCGTGGCAGGCTATGAAAGAAGCACAGTTGGAGGTGCCTTTTGCAAACCTCTACGCCGAAGCGCTGGCCAAGGTCGCCTTGCAGTCCGATGAACAGGCCCTAGCCTTTCGAATTGGCCTCCTGTCCGATCGCTATGAAAGCGTCGCCCTCAGCCATACTCCCGAAACAGCGGAAGAGGCCTTTCTGCATGGAACGGCCACAGATAACCTCGCCCTTCTTCCTCCGTTTTCAGCCCAGGCTGCGCTTGTGAAAGAAGCGTTCGTTGCACCCAATCAGTTGTTGAGTCCGACTCACGAGCAGTTACTCGCCGAAGGTCGACAGGGCGAGGCCATGCTCACCGCACTCGCGCTGATCGCGTCAGGGGCTGAGGCGGACCCGACAGCGATGGGAACGGGGTTGGCGCTTTTGCGAAAGCTGGGGCTTGTCGATACAGCCCGACGCGCGGCATTGCAGTGGCTGATCTTGTAGAGGCAATGATGACGCCTGATCACCGCCGCTGGATAACCACTTTTCTGGAAGCCATGGCCGCAGAACGCGGCTCTTCAAAGAATACGTTGGACGGCTATGCCCGCGACCTGTCAGATTTCACTGACTGGCTGGAACGAAGGGGTTCGAGCTTGTTGATCGCTACTCAGGATAATATCGAATCCTACCTGATCCACTGCGATGCCCAAGGGCTGGCAAGTTCCACCCGCGCCCGCCGGCTATCTTCGATCAAGCAGGTGTTTCGCTTCGCCTTTGAAGAAGGCTGGCGCGATACGAATCCGTCGATGCAAATCAAAGGACCGGGACGTCCCAAACGTCTTCCGAAAACTCTTAGTATCGAAGAGGTTGACGCGCTGTTGGCCGCCGCCCGTAGTGTTCCGAAAGAGCGGCTCCGGACTACCTGCCTGATGGAGTTGCTCTACGCGACCGGCATGCGTGTGACCGAGTTCGTTTCTCTACCTGCCAGCGCTGCGCGTGGTGATCCGCGGATGTTACTAGTCGCTGGCAAAGGGAATAAAGAGCGCATGGTTCCCTTGTCTGATCCCGCGAGAGAAGCTCTTTCCGCGTGGCTTGCCCACCGGGACGCTGAGGAAGAACTGAAAAAACAAAGCGGACAACCCTCCAGCCGCTTTCTTTTCCCGAGCCGCGGCAAGCTTGGCCACCTCACTCGGCATGCCTTTTATCAGCAGATCAAGGAAATTGCCTATCGCGCGAATGTCGATCCCGCGAAGGTAACACCACACACGTTGCGTCATGCCTTTGCGACTCATCTTCTGAGCGGCGGAGCTGACCTTCGAACCATTCAAGTGCTCTTGGGCCACGCTGATATCTCGACCACTGAAATCTATACACATGTACTCGACGAGCGCCTGAAACAGTTGGTGTTAACGCAACACCCGCTGGCCCGACAGACCAAGTCGAGTTGACCTAGACCCCATCGCACCCGATATTCGCCGTAAGTCTCTGACGGAAAGATGAAATGACCACCACACCTGCTGCCTTCCTTGACACAGCCTTTTGGCTGACCTGTGGGGCTATCCTTCTTTTGCTGATCCTATCGGCGTTCTTCTCTGGATCAGAAACCGCTCTGACCGCCGCGTCGCGAGGGAAATTGCGTAGTCTCGCGGACAAGGGTAACCGGGGCGCGGAAAGCGCATTGGAAATCACCGAGGATAACGAGCGACTGATCGGATCGGTCCTTTTGGGCAACAACCTTGTGAACATCCTCGCCGCCTCGTTGGCGACAGCATTATTCACCCGCCTGTTCGGCGAAAGCGGTGTTGCGTTGGCCACGCTTCTGATGACTTTCCTTGTTCTGATCTTCGCCGAGGTTCTTCCCAAGACCTATGCGATTACCAACGCGGAAACCGCGGCATCGAGAGTTTCGCCGCTCATCCGTATCGTGATTCTCGTCTTCTCGCCGATCGTTGCAGCGGTACGTGCTCTGGTTCGACAGGTCCTTGCGATATTCGGGGTCAAGACCGATCCGGACACCCATATTCTTGCCTTGCAGGAGGAAATCGCCGGTGCCATCCAGCTTGGCCATTCGGAAGGCGTCGTTGAGAAAGAACATCGCGACCGTATCCTTGGCGCGCTTGATCTGGGTGACCGAGCCGTTGAAGAGATCATGCTTCACCGTTCGCAGATCGAAATGCTGAACGCCGATGACGATGCCCGCGTAATCCTTGAGCAGTGCCTTGCCTCTCCGCATACACGCTTGCCGATTTACAAGGACGAGCCCGAGAACATTGTCGGCATTATTCATGCCAAGGACTTGTTGCGGGCGATGTACAAGCAGTTCGAGAGCAACAGTGATCGCGCGGATGCGCTGACCGAGTTTGACCCGATGGACGTGGCCAAAGAGCCTTATTTCATACCGGAAACAACCACACTTGACGATCAGATGCACGAGTTCCTACGTCGACACACGCATTTCGCATTGGTTGTTGATGAATACGGCGCGCTTCAGGGCTTGATCACTTTGGAGGACATCCTCGAGGAAATCGTCGGCGAAATTACCGACGAATTCGACGAAGGTGAGGACCTGTCGATCACCAAAACGCCCGAAGGCGACTTTATCATGGACGGAGCGACTACCATCCGCGACCTGAACCGGGCTTGCGACTGGACGCTGCCTGACGACGAAGCGAACACGATCGCGGGGCTTGTTATCCACGAGGCTCAGATGATTCCTAACACCGGGCAGGTGTTCTCGTTCCACGGTTTCCGGTTCGAAGTCGTAGGTCGCGAAGCGAACCGATTGACGGAACTCAAGATTCGACCGCTATAGCAGCGTCAGAACGAGACCTCGGCTAAGATCGAGGGGTCTTTCAGAACACGAATGAGGATGATCGCGTAGCCGCCCATCGGGGCGAGGTTTACGTGAAAAAAGCCGTATAGCAGGGACAGACCCAGAACTAACACGAACGGGCCTGTTCTGATTGAGCGGTCCCCAAAACAATCTGGAAATCGAAGCAGGGCGACCAACGCTACGAACGTGACGGCAGTGAAATTCATCGCCAACCAGCGGCCCCAGTCCACTGTCATGACATAAAGCGGCAAGAACACTACAAACGACAACGCCGTGCCAACGATGGGCCATCTTCCCCAACGGCTCCCGGCCATCAGCAGGAACAAGGGCGAAAACAAAAGGACGTAGCTAATCACCAGAAGAAGAATATTCGGCAGTAGCGCGAAGTTCCGGGTTGTTTCCCTGTGCTCGCCAATATCCATTTCGAGCCATTTGAAAATACCATTACAAAGGTCCGGTGCTGCGCCACGCGCAATGACTTCCGCGCAAATCGCCTCGCTCGACGCAATTGACGGATATGCTACAGCATAGGCCAAACCTGCGAGTGAAACCGCCGCAAGAAGCCCGCCAGAAAGAAGGACGAACCGTTTGGTTACAGTTTCACTGTCGCAAAAAAGGAAGGCAGCTAAAAGGAACGGCGAAAGAAACGCATTCACTTCGTGAAAGGCCACCCCAATCGCAAATATCGCGAAACTCAAGATAAGCGCGGAGCGTTTGGCTATCATGCCGGCGCTGCAAGCCAGAAGCGGAAGAAAGGCGAAATATCCGATAAGCTCTTTTCGAAAACCCGCCAGTGGGTCGTACACCCAAAAGAACAAAAATGCCGGGGAGACCGCGACCAAGAGCAGCCTTCTGGACGGACCCAAACGCCAAAACGACGCGCCAAGTCCCATTATTACGGCGACGACCAGCAGTGCTTGAACGAGGCAAACCAGTTCAACAACTCCCAGCCCCGTCATGTCAGACACAGCAATGAAGAACTCTCCAGAGATACCGCGCCTCAATGGCCCGCTAGCGAAATTAATGAGCCAATCCGCCTGTTGCCAACTCGTCCCCCCTGCCCGCGCCATAAAATAGAGGCGCGCGATCAAGATCATCGCACTTGTGAAATAGAGCGCGACTAAGAGACCTCGATAGACATTCTGCTGATCTCGCTCTCGGGTAATCTGTTGTGTGTTTGACATCGGTAGAAAGTCTTAATCCAGTAAATGCAGCAAGCGGCACTATCGCCCTTTGAACAATCCACCAAGAATGCCGCGAACAATGCGTCGCCCGGTCGTTCCGGTTAGTTCTTTGACAACCATTTTGCCAATGGCTTCGCCGATCGAATCCGGTTGCTTGCGTCGTCGGGAACTGGACCGGCTGACACGAGACCCCGAGTAACGTCGCGCCGCGCTGTATTCACGCTCGGAAGCCTTCAATTCGTCCTCGCGCCGTTCAGCTTCCTCGGCATCATGCGCAGCTTGTTCGGCCCGCGCCGCAAGGGCTTCAAAGGCCGAGTGCCGATCCACGGTTTTGGCGTATTTCGCCTCGAAAGGTGATGCAGAGATCACCGCTTGCCGTTCTGCCTTGGATATCGGACCAAGCTGCGAGGAAGGTGGGCGGATCAAGGTTCGTTCAACCACCCCTGGCACGCCCTTACGTTCCAGCATAGAGGTCACAGCTTCGCCGACACCCACCTCGCGGATCGCAACTTCAGTATCGAAACGAGGATTATCGCGATAGGTCTCGGACGCCAGACGTAGTTGTTTTTTGTCCTTCGCAGTAAAGGCGCGCAACGCGTGCTGAACCCGGTTACCTAGCTGACCAAGAATATCTTCGGGTACGTCCGCCGGGTTTTGAGTAATGAAATACACACCAACCCCCTTTGACCGGATCAGACGGGCGACCTGTTCGACCTTGTCGACAAGTGCTTTCGGCGCATCGTCGAATAGCAAATGCGCCTCGTCGAAGAAAAACACCAGTTTCGGCTTATCGGGATCTCCAACTTCTGGCATTTCCTCGAAGAGTTCTGACAAAAGCCATAGCAGGAAAGTCGCATACAAACGCGGGCTGGCCATCAACTGGTCGGCAGCAAGAATATTGACCTGTCCACGACCATCCGCCCCCACCTGCATGAGGTCTGCGAGTGCAAGTGCAGGTTCGCCAAAGAGGTTCGTGCCGCCTTCATTGTCCAATACTAAGAGACGGCGTTGTATCGCCCCGATCGACGCAGTGGATATGTTGCCATAGCGGAGAGAAAGGTTTTTGCGGTTTTCTCCGACCCAAACCAGCAACGACTGCAGATCTTTCAAGTCCAGCAACGGCAACCCCTGCTCATCGGCAAGACGAAAAGCAATGTTCAAAATACCTTCCTGGGCTTCGGTCAGATCCAAGAGCCGAGAAATGAGCAACGGTCCCATTTCAGCGACTGTGGTACGGATCGGGTGACCTTGATCTCCGAACAGATCCCAGAAGGTTACGGGGAACGCATCGTAGACAAGGTCCAGTCCGATTGTATTAGCTCGTTTAACGAACGCGTCGTGCAATTTGAACTGATCAGATCCACTGACCGCAAGCCCGGAAAGATCGCCCTTCACGTCCGATAGAAAGACAGGAACACCGGCAGCGGAAAACCCTTCGGCAAGGATTTGAAGGGTGACGGTCTTACCGGTTCCAGTTGCTCCGGCGACCAACCCGTGGCGGTTTGCATATCCAAGCAAAAGGGACTGGGGCACGCCGTATTCATCGCCGCCGCCTCCGACAAAAATCCGGTCTGTCACTGTGTGTACCCTTCCCTGCAAAACAAACGATCACTGGATAGAAAATTAACCAATTCGCGCCAGTCTAGCTTTGTTTTCGATGCGTTCACAGTGGCGCTTCGACATTTTCCCTCCCTGTTGGACTGGTCGTGCCCTTTGTGGCACGGCCATTTTTAAACCTATCCAAAAAGGTAAATCCCATTGATAGGATTGAATATTTTCCCTGTTGACGGATGCATAGAATCTCCCTAGCCTCCGACCCAATGACTAAGTCGGCCAGTCCGACGGGGAGAAAATAATAAATTCAAAGAGGGCCCGTTCGCGTGGCCCTTTTTGTTTACCCACTTGTTGACGTAACGGAAATTCGCCCCGCGGTTTCTTGCTCACCCCCAAAGATTAGGCGCTGACACCCCTGCAAGGTCATGGTACCAAACCGGGGCTTTTAAGACCGCTAAAAGGGTATCGCATCACATGCGCAAAATTTCGACCGTCTTGGCCATACTGGCCCTGTCTACGTCAACAGCCTTCGCCCAGGATACAGAAGCTTCAGAGCCCGCAGCCGAAGAGCAAGCCGCGACAGAAGAAGCGCCTAAAATCGGCCAGCCCTATATCAAAGAGGAAACCGGCGACTGGAAGATTCGTTGCGCGCGCGCTCCCATTGGGAAGGACGACCCTTGCGATATGTTCCAGCTTCTTAACAATGACGCTGGTGATCCCGTCGCCGAAATTATGATCCAAACGTTGAATACTCCCGAAGAAGTTGCCGCAAACCTCGTCGTGGCGGCACCTCTTGGAGTTTTCCTACCCACCGGTGTGAAGATCTCTATCGACGGCCGGGAAGCTGGTGCTTTTCCGTTCATTGTTTGCAACACGCGAAGCTGCATTGCCCGGGTGACACTTAAAGACGCAGATGTTCAGGCTTTCAAAGCTGGGAACGTTGCGCAACTGACCATGGTGCCGGCCGAAAACACACGCGCGTCTATTACCGTTGAGGCCTCTCTGACCGGCTTTACAGCGGGTTTCGAAAAACTACCGAAATCAGAATAGCGGACCGAGAGCGTCGCCCTTTCTAAGGGCGACGGGTCACGCGGCTTTCAAGGCCAGGACCGCATTAAGCCCACCAAATGCGAAGGCGTTGCTGAGCGCAACGTTGACCTTTGCCTCGCGCGCGTCGTTCGGAACGACATCCAATGCACATTCCGGATCAGGCTCCTGATACCCAACGGTCGGCGCAACGATTCCTTCGCGAAGCGCCATCACGCAGGCAAGAAGCTCAATAGCGCCGGTTCCGCCAATCAGGTGACCATGCATCGACTTTGTCGAAGAGATCAAAAGTTCATCGGCATGATGGCCAAACACGTCCACAACAGCCGCGCATTCGGTCTTGTCATTTGCAGCCGTCCCAGTGCCATGGGCGTTTATATATTGAACGTCATCCAGGTTCAGACCAGCGTCCTTCACTGCACCGGAAATTGCACGTGCCGCACCTTGTTTCGAGGGCATCACGATGTCTGACGCATCCGCGGTCATGGCAAAGCCAATAACTTCGGCCAAAATCTCGGCTCCACGGGCCTTGGCGTGTTCGTATTCTTCGAACACGAAAATGCCGGCACCCTCACCCTGAACCATGCCATTGCGATTGGCCGAGAAGGGGCGACAGGCATCTTTGGACATTACTCGCAGGCCTTCCCAGGCCTTGATACCGCCAAAACACAACATGCTTTCGGAACCACCGGTAATCATCACCGGTGTCATCCCGGACCGCACCATCTGATAGGCTTGCCCCATTGCGTGATTTGACGACGCACAAGCCGTTGCCACGGTAAAGCTGGGTCCCATCAGGTTGTGAGTCATTGAGATATGGCTGGTTGCCGCGTTGTTCATAAGGCGTGGAACAACGAACGGATGAACGCGGTTTTTACCTTCTTCGTACACCGTGCGGAAATTGTCGTCAGAGGTCGACAGGCCGCCGCCAGCCGTCCCGATTACTACGCCCGCTTTCAGGGCTAGATCGCCATCGAAGCTCAAACCCGACTGTTCGATTGCTTCTTTGGCTGCGATGAGCGCAAATTGGGTGAAACGGTCATACAGACCGATCTGTTGACGGGTATAGTGGTCTTCAGGAACGAAGCCTTTGACTTGCCCGCCGATCTTAATCGACAACCGGTCAACGTCACGAATATCAATCGGCCCAATACCACAGACGCCGTTTCGCATCGCAGCCATAATCTGATTGGCGCTTTGACCCAGAGCGCAGATAGCACCCTGCCCGGTAATGACGACGCGTTTCATCAGTCTTTCGAAGCCACGAGTTCTTCGATGGCCTTCACGATGCTGGCGACCGAGGAAATGTCGAACTCACTCTGTTCCGGATCATTTGCGTTGAACGGCACCTGAATATCGAACGCCTCTTCTATGGCGAAAATAGATTCCACCAAGCCCAGACTGTCGATGCCAAGATCTTCAAGCGTGCTTTCCATGGTGACATCTGCCACATCCATGACCGCCTGCTCGGCAATAATTTCGATCACCTTGTCTTTGATGCTATCCGACATGTCCTGTTCTCCATGCGATTTGCAATGTGATTTAGTCGTTCTGATCGCTCTTGGAAACTGCTTTCTGCAGTTCCGCAACTTGAGACATCAATCTAGGCAAGCGGCGTAGCGCTTTGTAGGTCTCGACATGGGTTTGCATCTTCATGGCAGGATACCCCAACATCGCCCGTCCCTTTGGAACATTTGAAAGAATCATCGTGCCGGCCCCGGCGATGACCGCATCGCCAACAATCAGGTTATCGACAACACCAACCTGCCCGCCCAGTACGACACCGTCGCCAATTCGAGTCGATCCTGCGACCCCAACTTGACCGCACAGCAAACAGTCTTGCCCGATCTGCACGTTGTGCCCCACCTGCACAAGGTTATCTATTTTCGTGCCGCTTCCGATGCGGGTCGCACGAATAGTGCCGCGATCAATCGTGCTATTCGCGCCAATTTCGACGTTATCGCCGATCTCTACCCCACCAATCGAGTGTATCCGAACCCAGCCCTGTTGGACCGCATCACCGGAATCCCCCAATGTCTCGCGAACATTTTCGACGGCCGATTTTTCTGGCGTAACGAATGAAAACCCATCCGAACCGATCACAGCTCCGGGTTGGGCAATGAACCGGTCACCGATCGTAATCCCTGCGCCGATCCGCACCCCAGACAAGATCAAAGCATCGTCACCAATCCTCGTGCCGTCTGAGATAGAGGCATGGCTGGCGATGCGGGCATTCGCGCCAATCTCTACCCCGTCGGCAATGATGACAAAGGGGCCAATCGCGGCATTCTCACCTATCGTCGCCGTCGGCGACACCACAGCGGTTGGATGTACCCCCTTGGCGATTTGGGGGCCGGGATCCATCATCTTAGTTAGACCAGACATCGCATAACGCGGGCGGGGAACGAAAATCGCAGCCAACAGCCCCAAAGACTGCCAATCGGCGCCATCCCAGAGGATCGCAGCCTTGGCCTGTCCGTTGGACAGACCTTCGGCATATTTCGGGGACATGGCCAAAGCCAAATCGCGCGGCCCGGCCTCTGCAGGTTCAGCGGGGCGCTCTATCATAAGCGTCGGGTCGCCCTCGACCCGTGCAGAGAGCGCGTCGGCAACTTGCTGAATACTATAG
>CAYFXM010000030.1:0-16965 GCA_964346965.1 uncultured Actibacterium sp.
AAACCCTTACCGACCACGCTATCGAACGCCATTTCCCAAAGGCCAAAACGGCCCTTGACCTGTTGAACGAGGTCGTGGCAGCGCAGGCCACCCTTGTCGCCCAATGGCTGGGAGTTGGCTTTATCCACGGGGTGATGAACACCGACAACATGACCGTCTCGGGCGAGACCATTGACTATGGCCCCTGCGCTTTCATGGATAGTTTCGATCCGTCAAAAGTGTTCAGCTCAATCGACCAGTTCGGACGTTACGCTTATAATCGGCAACCCGATATCGCGGCATGGAACCTCGCACAGCTCGCCACAGCGCTGCTGCCGCTAATTGATGAGGTGCAGGACGCGGCCATCGAAAAAGCGACCGAGGCGGTTAACACATTCCCTAACCTTTTCCGCGCGGCGTGGCTGGAAACGTTCAGACCCAAGCTAGGTTTGTCTTCCTCGGATGAAGGCGATGCGGAGCTCATCCACTCTTTCCTGGAGCGCATGGCTGCGACCGGGGCCGATTTCACAAACGCGTTCCGGGCTCTGGCCGAAGGACGGACGCAGGACGTTTTGCCGGACGCAACGGCCTTCGAACAGTGGGCTCCGCAGTGGCAGGCACGGCTTGACCGCGATCCGATGACCTCGGAACAGAGCGAGGAAGCCATGCGCGGGGCAAATCCAGCGATTATTCCTCGCAATCACCTGATTGAAGCCGCCATCCAGTCCGCCTTGGATAAGGACTTCGCCCCGTTCCACGAATTGGCTGATGCGCTGCAAGCGCCATACTCTGAGCGGTCGCTCGACAACCCGCTCACCCTTCCACCGAAACCGGAAGAGGTGGTTCACCGCACGTTTTGCGGCACATAGTTTGAAGAAGTTGCCGCCTCAGAGGCCAGGCATGATCCGGTCGCAGCGGCCAAGCAGTTCAACCCGATCAAGGATGTGCTTCATTTTTTCGGATTGAACACCGGTACGTTCGAAAACGTCGATATCCGCCATAAGCATGGATAGCTCGTAATCTTCCATGTCGCGCAACAAAGCCCGAAGGTGCCGTGCCGGTCCCTCCACGCTTACTTCTTGCCGTGATCCAAGCAATCCACGCTCTTCACAAAAGCCACGGACAGCCTGCAACATTTGCACTGCCATTTTTGATCACTCGATAAAAAACACTACTGAACAATCAGTTACATACGGAAAAACTGCGAAACAAGGGTTTTGTTACAATTCACTTACATTTTTTGACGTTAACGTCACCCAGTGCGAGCATGCCACCCCAACACTCTACCGGTAGTGGAGAATTTTACGTTTCCAGGTCAGTTTCTACGCCCTTGCGCAGCCATCAGGAATACGGCTTTTTAACGCGAGCGCCTGCTGTTCTGTTTAAAGGTTTCAGATGAACATTCTCCAGATCGCCTCTCTTCTGATCGTCATGGCTGCCGCATTCGGGGTCGTGAATTATTTCTTTCTTCGGCTTCCTCAGGCGATTGGCATCATGATCGTGGCCCTTGTCGCCTCGCTGGCTGCCATGGGGGTGGACGCTGCGTTTCCAGCGCTTGGAATTGCCGAAACCCTGCGCAGCGTGGTGTTGGAGATCGATTTCTCGGATGCGCTGTTAGAGGGGATGCTGGGGTTGTTGCTATTTGCCGGCGCACTGCATGTGAAATTGGACGAGTTGAAAGCGCAAGCTTGGGTCGTGCTACTGATGGCGACAATCGGTGTCGGGCTGTCGGTGGCAGTTGTCGGCGTCGGCTTTAGCTGGGTCACCGGCATGCCACTGCTGGTGGCGCTGGTTTTTGGCGCAATTGTCTCGCCCACCGACCCCGTGGCTGTGCTGGGTGTTCTGCGCGAAGCCAACTTGCGAAAATCACTGGAAACGAAGATCGCCGGGGAAAGCCTTTTCAACGACGGGGTGGCCTATGTCGTGTTCCTGGTGCTGGTGGGGCTGACCTTTCCGGGCAACGCCCATCACGGCGATCATCAGGTGACAGACAACCAGTTCCTCGCCGCCCTCCAACTATTCGTCCAAGAGGCGTTCGGCGGTGCGGTTCTAGGCGGCATATTGGGATGGCTGACCTTTCGCGTCATGCGGCGGATCGATGACTATATCCTCGAAGTTCTGATCACACTGGCGTTGGCTTTCGGCGGCTATGAACTTGCCATCGCCCTACATGTGAGCGCGCCGATCATGGCCGTCGTGGCAGGTCTGATGATCGGCCATGTTGGCATGAAATATGGGATGAGCACTCAGACCCGGGATTATGTCGATGCATTCTGGAAGCTGATTGACGAGATCCTGAACGCTGTCCTCTTCCTGCTAATCGGCATCGAAGTCTTCGCGGTGGTCTTCGACGACGATTATGTGCTGGCCATGGCCGCAGGTCTTGGGCTTGCGCTGGTGGCGCGGCTTCTGGCGGTCGCGGTACCAATCCTGATCCTGCGTCCATTCCGTGATTTCGACCGCGACGTGGTTCCGATCATGACCTGGGGCGGCATCAAGGGCGGCATCTCGGTCGCGCTGGCGCTAAGCCTGCCTGCGGGAGAATGGAAACCTCTGATCCTGACGGTGACATATGCGATCGTCGTCTTCTCGATCATCGTTCAGGGCTTGACCATCGCGCCTCTGGCGAAAAAGCTGTCAGGCGATCAGGAACAGGCGTAAGGGAGCTCGACAGAAATGGCACTTAAGAAACCCGTTGCACAGATGGTCGCCGAAGCCCGCGCCCGTATCGAAGAGCTGAGCGTCGACGAGCTGCAGGCAATCATGGACGACCCGAAGACCCTGATCGTCGATATCCGCGATGTACGTGAACGCCAGCGCTTGGGCTATATCCCCGGCAGCTATCACGCACCGCGCGGTATGTTGGAATTTTGGGTCGACCCCGAAAGCCCCTATTTCAAAGAGATATTCGGCGAAGATCGCAAATTCGTATTGCATTGCGCGGCTGGCTGGCGCTCTGCCCTCTCTGCCGCAACTTTGCAGGACATGGGGTTCGAGGCAGCCCATCTCGACGGCGGATTTGCCGCGTGGAAAGAGGCCAACGGCCCCATTGAAATGCCCGAGCCGCGCGACTAAACCCCTGTTCGGAACTTCCGGGGCAAAGCTCATGACCGACACCATTATCGAACGCTGCGAGGCCAAGGGCCTGCGAATGACCGGCCAACGACGGATCATCGCGCAAGTTCTGAGTGATTCCAAAGATCACCCCGACGTCGAAGAGCTTTACGCCCGCGCGACAGCGATCGACGACAAGATCTCGATCGCCACGGTCTATCGCACGGTGAAACTGTTCGAAGAGGCCGGGATACTCGACAAGCTGGAATTCGGTGATGGCCGCGCCCGGTATGAAGACGCCGACCGGGACCACCACGACCACCTGATCGACATGCACACTGGTCAGGTCATCGAATTCGTCGATCCAGAGATAGAAGCGCTTCAGGAAAAGATCGCCAATAAGCTGGGCTATCGACTGATGGGCCACAAGCTGGAGCTCTATGGCGTCCCGCAAAAGAAATAGCGATCCATCGCCATTGCTGAACGTCGCACGCACAAAATAACATCGCCGCGCCACTGGTTTCGGGGAACGCGGGGCTTTATCGTGGCGCGGTTCTCGTCACCCTGACAAGCTTTTGGATCGCATGGAAAACCTTCGCGGTATACTTTTGATGACGGCCTCCATGTCGCTGTTTGCGATGGAGGATACGATGATCAAGATCGCCTCCGCGCGACTGCCCATCGGGCAAATCCTTGCGATTCTCGGGTTCGGTGGATTTCTGGTCTTCGCCGCCTTCGCGGTCTTCCAACGCCAAAGGCTTTGGTCTCCGAGCCTCCTTAGCAAACCCGTTCTGCTGCGCAATTTCGGTGAGCTTTTGGGCTCGGCCTGTTACGTCTATGCGTTCGTTTTCGGCGATCTTTATACGGCGACTGCCCTGTTTCAAACTTTGCCGCTGGTTATCACCCTTGGCGCAGCGATCTTCATGGGTGCAACCGTCGGCTGGCGACGCTGGAGCGCTATCGGCATTGGGTTCTTCGGGGTCATGATGATTATCCGCCCCGGCTTTGAAGGTGTCGAACCTGTGTCAGCCTTAGCCCTGATTGCGGTCATCGGCTTTGCCATCCGTGATCTCTCTACCCGCACCATGCCGGCCACTGTCAGTTCCTTGCAGCTCTCTGCCTATGGCTTTGCCTCGGTTGGTTTTCTTGGGATTGCCATGATGGTGCTTTGGGAACCGCCCCGCCCCGCAGAAACCGCGGACCTAGCCGCGGTGGCAGCCGCAATCTGCGTGGGGTCCGCGGGGTACTACGCCATTGTACAAGCGATGCGCGTCGGCGATATCGCGGTTGTAGCACCGTTTCGCAACGCGCGACTGGTCTTTGCCCTAGTCTTCGCCATTTTCGTTTTCGGAGAAAATCCCGACGGATGGTCCCTGCTTGGCGCCGCCATAATCGTTGGCAGTGGCCTCTATACATTGTGGCGAGAGCACAGGGCGTTGACACGGTCTGCGTCAGCCACGGCCTGATCATTCTTATGTTACAGAGAATGCTATCGCTAACCGTCAAGCGTTACCGCTAACATAGCCTTTGCTCTTGCGGCATTCCACTGTTATAGAGCCGCCAACTGATTGCATTGGGGACTGCCGTTATGAGCATCATCATCGACATCATTGGTCGCGAAATTCTGGACAGCCGGGGTAACCCGACCGTCGAAGTTGACGTAATTCTGGAAGACGGCACCATGGGCCGCGCTGCTGTACCCTCGGGTGCCTCGACCGGCGCGCATGAAGCCGTGGAAAAGCGTGACGGCGACAAGGGCCGTTATTTGGGCAAAGGCGTTCTGGAAGCCGTTGCTGCCGTGAACGGCGAAATCGCCGAAGCTCTGGTTGGCATGGACGCGACCGAACAGGAAGCCATCGACGCCGCGATGATCGAATTGGACGGCACCGCCAACAAGGGCCGTTTGGGCGCCAACGCGATCCTTGGTGTTTCGCTGGCAACCGCGAAAGCCGCGGCTGACTTCACCGCACAGCCCCTGTACCGCTATGTCGGCGGCACCGCGGCCCGCACCCTGCCGGTTCCGATGATGAACATCATCAACGGCGGCGAGCACGCGGACAACCCGATCGACATTCAGGAATTCATGATCATGCCGGTTTCGGCAGCGAATGTGAAAGAAGCGATCCGCATGGGCGCGGAAATCTTCCACACGCTGAAGAAAGAGCTGTCGTCCGCGGGCTACAACACGGGTATCGGTGACGAAGGCGGCTTTGCCCCGGCCCTGGAATCCACCCGCATCGCGCTGGACTTCATCATGAAGTCGATTGAAAAAGCGGGCTACAAGCCGGGCGAAGAGGTTTACCTCGCCCTCGATTGCGCGTCGTCGGAATACTACAAAGACGGCAAGTACGAACTGGCAGGTGAAGGCAAATCGCTGACCTCGGAAGAGAACGCCCAGTACCTGGCCGACCTTTGCGCCGACTACCCGATCATCTCGATCGAAGACGGTATGGACGAAGACGACTGGGACGGCTGGAAACTGCTAACCGAGAAGATCGGCGACAAGGTTCAGCTGGTGGGCGACGACCTGTTCGTGACCAACCCGGCGCGTCTGGCTGACGGCATTGCGCAAGGCGTTGCGAACTCGATGCTGGTGAAAGTGAACCAGATCGGCTCGCTGTCGGAAACTCTGAAAGCCGTCGATATGGCCCACCGCGCGCGCTACACCAACGTGATGTCGCACCGCTCGGGCGAGACCGAAGACGCGACCATCGCCGATCTGGCGGTTGCCACCAACTGCGGCCAGATCAAAACCGGCTCTCTGTCGCGTTCGGACCGTCTGGCGAAATACAACCAGCTGATCCGTATCGAGGAAATGCTGGGCGAGACTGCAGAATACGCAGGTCGTTCGATCTTGAAATAAGGGCTTCGCGCATGGACTGCCCCGCGCCCGAAAACGGTTTTCAGGCGGACCATGCGCAGCTGCTTTTACAGTCTTACAAGAAATGTCTGGGGCGTCCGCTGCTTTCACAGTGCGGCGCCCCTGCTGATTTGGCGCGGTCGCTCTATGAAAGCGACCAAGTGGTCCTGTCCCACAATAGTGCGGATGATCCGATCCTGACCTACGGCAACCTCGCCGCGCAGAAGCTCTGGGATACTGACTGGAACACCCTCACCCGGATGCCTTCACGCCTGACAGCAGAGCCAGAGGAACGGGCCGCACGGGCGGCGTTGCTAAACTCCATCCGCAACAATGGCTTCATCGACAACTATCGCGGCATCCGCATCAGTGCGACCGGCAATCGGTTCTATATTGAAAATGCGGTGATCTGGACCCTGACCAACGATATGGGCCGCACATGCGGGCAGGCCGCGACGTTTTCGAAGGTCACACCATTATAGACCCCATTGCCTTTGACGAAGGAAGAAGCGACAAACTGGGCAGGCAGATTCTATCAAGGATTAGTCATGTCCCTTCCCGCTGGATTTTACAACGTTCCCAAAGGTCATCTGGCCGCCGTCGTCACGCATCTGCAAATGCACGAACGCCCTGCCATGCGGCCAGCGCCGAAAGTTCCCGGCCTGGACTTCGTAAAACACGATGCGCCAGATTTGGATTGGTACCGAACCTTGTTCCGCCGAATTGGACAGAATTACCTGTGGTTTTCGCGTCTGCGGATGGAAGACGACGCGCTTGCCGCCATTTTCTCTGACGCGGATTATGAACTTTACACCCTGCGAACGGACGATCAGGATGTCGCGCTGCTGGAGCTTGATTTCCGAAAAGCCAACGATTGCGAATTGGCTTTCTTCGGTCTCGACGAAACGTTGATAGGGACCGGCGCGGGAAGGACACTGATGAACAAGGCCATCGAGAACGCCTTTGCTCGCCCCATCCAACGCTTCCATGTTCACACCTGCACGCTCGACAGCCCACAAGCGCTGTCCTTCTACATGCGCAGCGGCTTCAAACCTTACCGTGCAGAGGTAGAGGTCGCCCCTGATCCGCGCCTGACCGGGGATCTGCCGGAACAGGCAGCGCCGCAGATACCGCTTTTTCGCTAACTTTCGATGACAGTGACCCGGACGGTGGGAAGCTCTGCACAAGAGATTTCCATCACGTCACCAACGTTGACACGCCCAACACCTTCCGGTGTGCCGGTGAAGATCAGATCATCCGGCTGCAAGGACAGGTAACTGGAAAGGCCGGCGATCATCTCGACCACCTAGTGCGAGTCACTCGTGCGGGGTGGAAAGGGGAACCTGACCTTTTTATAGAACCGCACTGCAGACTATGTGACCACTGGCGGAGGCATTACTCCGGAATTTCCTCTCCGCTGCCACCTGCCTCTGCGGGCATGTCCTTGAACTTGGGAAGCCCGTCGGGAATGCGTAGGACAGTTTCTGCGTAGTTCACGTGGATGGCCGGTTTAAACACCAGCGACGGAATCGTCGCCGCATAAACATCGGTTACCCCCCACGTCGGATGATCGGTCATGATATTGCCGCCGCACTCCATGCAGAACCTGCGTTCGCTGGTTTCCGTCTTCATGAAATGACCGACCTTTTCGGCGCCTTTGGTCACTTTGACTGATTCCGGCTTCCACAGGGTAAAGGCATTTACGGGGCCGGCCGACCACTTTCGGCAAGACTCACAATGGCAATACCCCATCACCTCGGGCTCACCCGTCACTTCGATTTCAACGGTACCGCAGAAACAACTTCCTTTGTACGTCGTCATTACATCCCCCCAACTTATTATTGATTAATAAGGCGATAGTAGCACAAGCGTGCGTTGGCTCAATATCAGCATGCGGTTTGTAGCAGTGATCATAATTTGATCGAGGTCATAGTCCGAAGCCCTCTCGGCGTTCAGACTTAATTCAGATGCGAACAAAGGAGACAGCGATGACCCTGTCCAAATCCCTCCTCCCGCTTTTTGCGGCTCTCGCCCTTCTGGGCGCTTGTGCAACCGCTGATACTTATCCGTTATCCGGCGAACAATGCGGCCCGACTGACCCTGTAAAAAACTTGGATGCGAATGACTGCATGCCCCCCGTTTAGGGGCCCGATTCTAAAGCGCGCACCGGTTTGAACCTCCTTGACCGGTCTATGTCGCGCGACTGTGCCGAGCGGAATCCCCATCCGCTCGGCATTTTCATTGGCTTTTAACAAGGGGTATACGGCAAATGAAATTTGCCAGATCACCTAGGTACTAAAGTCGCAAGCCTGCTTCCCCGCGTGACCAAACCTTCTTGGCGTTCTCGAGGTCTCGCCAATTGCCCAACTTTCATGCAATCGCCGTAAAGGCATATTCTAACTACTATTTTTCCGTTTTCCTGAGATTTTCACCCCTAAAAACAAGGGAAATAGTACCGACCCATATCGAGACGAAGGTGCCCGGGACTTAGGTCCAATTCGCCGGATCGCGCCGCTGTGCCTAACCTTTAAGCGCTTTCCTGCGGGGCTGACCCCGGTTGGAGAGCGGAAAAAGGGAGGGACTTAATGAACTTGATTAACGCTTTGGCGATTTCTATCGGCGTGCTGGCAGCAGCAGCCACTTATCTGTGCCTGGGCACAGACTTTGGACTACAAGTCTGGGCGCTGTTTATAGGATGGGGCAGCTTTTATCATACCGGCGGTGGCACGGACGGTCTGACAAAATCGGCATTCAACCACGTGTGGGGCGCCGTCGTGGCGGCAGTCGCACTATTCATTGTCGGTACCGTCGGCGGCTCGGTCGAAGTCACCTCGATTCTGGTCGGCGCATCGGTGGTAGCCTTGGTGCTGGGCGCGCATATTCCTGCACTCGCGACCATTCCGGCAGCGGTTTATGGGTACGCGTCTACAGCAGCCTTCTGCCTGCTGTCAGGTGTCGCCATCGGTGATTTGGCTGCGGTTCTGCCAGCAGCGGGGATGATCATCGTTTCACTGATTATCGGCAACGCCTTCGGACTGGTATCAGAAAAAGGCGCGGGACTGCTGCAAGGTTCAGGCTTACAGACCGGCTCCGCCAGCGACTG
Source organism: uncultured Actibacterium sp. (assembly GCA_964346965.1). Lineage (GTDB taxonomy): Bacteria > Pseudomonadota > Alphaproteobacteria > Rhodobacterales > Rhodobacteraceae > Actibacterium_B. Next base: position 8,997 of record CAYFXM010000030.1, read on the forward strand.
ATCCATCGTCCAGCCGGTTCAGACACCCTGCCATCCCGGCGGGGTGTCCATTTTTTGCGGATTCGCACAGTGCTTGACTTTCTTCATGCCAACAGCACTGTCAACGCCATGGTTCAGGCGGTAATTTTCGATGTATTCGGGACATGTGTTGATTGGCGATCAAGCGTCGCCCGAGAAGTCGCTGCTCGACTTCCACAAGTAGACTCATTGACCTTCGCAGATAAGTGGCGAGCAGAATACCAACCCGCCATGGGGCGCATTCGGGATGGCGAACGCGGCTATGTCCCGCTGGATGATCTACACCTAGAGAACTTACTCAGGGTTTGCGCCAATTTCGATGTCCCCTGCCCCGGCGACCTCAATACAGCATGGGAGATGCTGGATCCCTGGTCGGATACCGTCCCGGGGCTGAACATGCTACGGCGTCACCACATTATCGTGCCGTGTTCGAATGGCTCAATCGCGCTGATGACCCGCCTCGCCCGCTATGCCGGTTTACCGTGGGACTGCATCCTCGGGGCTGATCTGGCGCAGGATTATAAACCCAACACTTCGGTCTATCATGCGGCCTGCAATGCGCTTCGACTGGAACCCGGTCAGGTCATGATGGCAGCGGCCCATAATGATGACCTGCAAGCGGCACAGATGGCGGGCTTAAAGACCGCCTTTATCCCGCGCCCGACAGAACATGGCCCTGATCAAACCACGGATCTGCATCCGACTGGCAACTGGACCATTGTTGCATCGGATTTGGTCGAACTGGCCAGCCAACTCAAAGATGATGTCTGACGCAGCTGTCGGCCCGCCTCAATAGGCACTACTCGCGCGGATAGCTGACGACACCGCCACCCACCGGCGCTGCAACGCCAGTCGTAGTGGGTGCAGACGTTGGCAAGCCTCGGGCCACACGAACAGCGAGAAAAGCAAATGCCTGCGCCTCCAGCATGTCGCCGTCCAACCCGATTTCTTCGACCGGCTGTATCGGACACGGCAGGCTTGCTGACAGCATGGCCATCAGGCTTCGGTTGAGACGCCCCCCTCCCGTGACCAAAACTTTCGATACAGGCTTCGGGAAAAAGCCGATCCCGCGCGCCACCGCCTCTGCCGCACAGGCAGTCAGGGTGGTGGCAGCATCCGCATCGGACAATCCGGCCACCCGATCCGAGAGTTCTGCGAAGTCGTTCCGATCGAGTGATTTTGGCGGCACCCTGCGGAAATAGGGTAAATCGCCGAACCAACCCAGAACTTCCGGCGAGATGCGTCCGCTCGCCGCCATGCGCCCGCCCTCGTCAAATGGCTGTCCCGTTCGGGTGGAAATAAGATCATCTATCGGCGCGTTGGCTGGCCCGGTATCAAAGGCAAGAAGAGCGTCAGGCTCCTCGGGCGCAGCTGCCGATGGATTGACCCATGTAACATTCCCAACACCTCCAAGATTCAGAAATGCGACGGGTGCGGTTTCACCAGCCCATTGCGCGCAGGCATAGTGAAAGAACGGGGCCAACGGGGCCCCCTGCCCACCCAGCCCGACATCCGAGGACCGAAAGTCCCAAACCACCGGACAATCCAGCGCCTTCGCTAAGGTCGCACCGTTGCCCGCCTGATGAGTTCCCTTTCCTCCGGGATCATGCGCCAGCGTTTGGCCATGGAATCCAATAAGATCACAACGCGAAAAAGACGCCATAAGCCGCCGGTGCACGGTCTCCACGACTCGTGCTGCCTTCAAAGTCCGCGGATCTCCGGGCCAACAGCCCAGCGCCGCGCGCAAGGTCTCTCTTTCCACATCGGAATAGCGCAGGTAGCTTGAGGGGCCAAAGCCAGAGATCCACTCCCCATCCGTCTCGACCACCGCCGCATCAACCCCGTCCAGCGAGGTCCCCGACATCGCGCCAAGCGCCCGAAGCGGTCCAGTCTTCTTCATGGCTTTCCCTTATCCGAATGGCTGGGTATATCAGTGGCGCAAAGCAACGTGATGGACAAGCTACCAATGACCTACCACCCGAAATCAGACTTCATGCGTGTGATGATCGAGCGCGGCTTTCTGGCCGACTGCACCGATTATCAGGCGCTGGACGAGGCCCTGACCGAAGGCGTGGTTCCAGCCTATATAGGCTTTGATGCAACGGCAAAGTCGCTGCATGTTGGCTCGCTGATCCAGATTATGATGCTGCGCTGGCTCCAGAAGACGGGCCATAAGCCGATCACGCTGATGGGCGGCGGCACCACCAAAGTGGGCGACCCGTCCTTCCGGGCGGACGAGCGTCCTTTGCTAACGCCGGAATTGATCGACGAGAATATCGAGGGCATCAAACAGGTCTTTGCCAAATACATCGACTATGACGGCGATGCAGAGAACACCGCCCTCATGCTGAACAACGCCGAATGGCTGGACGAGTTGAACTACCTCGACTTCCTGCGCGACATTGGGCGCCACTTCTCGGTCAACCGGATGCTGTCGTTTGAATCGGTGAAATCGCGCCTGGACCGCGAACAGTCCCTGAGCTTCCTTGAATTCAACTACATGATCCTGCAGGCGTACGACTTCCTGGAGCTGAACCGCCGCTACGGCTGCTTGCTGCAGATGGGCGGCTCGGACCAGTGGGGCAATATCGTCAACGGTATCGACCTAACCCGTCGTGTGTTGGACCAAGAGATCTACGGCCTAACCTCTCCGCTTCTAACGACCTCGGATGGCAAAAAAATGGGCAAAAGCGCCGATGGCGCGGTCTGGCTGAACGCCGAAATGCGCTCGCCTTACGAGTTTTGGCAATTCTGGCGCAATACCACCGACGCCGACGTCGGACGCTTCCTGAAGCTCTACACCGAATTGCCAATCGAGGAATGTGAGCGACTTGGAGCGCTGGAAGGGTCCGAAATCAACGCGGCCAAAATTATCCTCGCCAACGAAATCACCACACTCTGCCACGGTGCAGAAGCTGCGGCTGCCGCCGAAGCGACGGCTCGGGAAGTCTTCGAGAAGGGCGGCGCTGGCGATGACCTGCCAACGCTGGAACTGACGGCGGACGAGATCGGCGAGGGTATTTCCATCGTTCAACTTATCACCCGCTCGGGATTGGCGAAGTCCGGCAAAGATGCCAAGCGCTTGATTAAAGAGAACGGCGCCAAGCTGAATGACGAACCACTGACCACGCCCGGGCTGATGATTGACACCACCGCACTGGCGGAACCGATCAAGCTGAGCGCAGGTAAGAAGCGTCACGCGCTGGTCAAACTTTTAAACTGATTCCGACGCCGGCGGAGAGTATTTGGGACCAAAAAGAAGACCCGTCTTCATTTGGCCTCAAATATCCTCGGGGGTTGGAGGGGCAGACAGCCCCCAACGCGACCGAAGCCAAACCTAGCGCCCCAACATCCACTGGCCGTCCGGCCAGAATGCATGAAAGGCAAAGGCGAACATGACGTCATGTGGGACGTCCTTTCCGCGTGAGTCCTTCACACGGATTGTACCGACATCTTTGCCCTGTCCAATTACACCGCTGTCCAATGCCGAAGCTTGGCCAGCGGTCCAGCTGATGGTCAATCCTGCCTCCTGCACCCGCCCAACTTTGGAAAGGCGGGTCAATGGCCAGGCACGATCTCCAACACGGACCACGCGCACCAAGGGTGGAATATCGTGCGGCGGGTTTTCTCCGTTATACAGGAAAGGCCGGCGCGAACTGTCATATCCGACATAGGGATTACGGCCGTAGGATCGTGACCAGCGAGGTTGGTCCATCACCAGACCCTCTGGATTGCGGGCCTTGTACTCTTCCCAACTCTCCATCCAAGCAGGCAGTTGAGTCAGCTCTCTGTCTGTGAAATGCCCGACGATGCCGGTACCGACAGCCTGCTGCCACCAGCTTTCGGTCTGGTGATCATACATGACCATGTCAGAGTTGCGGAGCTTACCCGAGACACCAAAGGTCAGTGTCCCCTCGTCGACACGGCGGTCAAAGACCATGCCCGAGTTGCACAACGGACAGAACGTAACTGCCACCGGCAAATCGCCCACGGTGTCATTCACAATCTCATGCCATGTCAGATAGCGCAGCGGGTAGGCCCGCGGTGTAGATCCGTCAATTTCAAGGGTGATCACCGGTTCGCGCTTTAGAATCCGATCCTCTTCCGAAACCGGGATAAAGCTCGCTTGCATAATCGCAGGAATACCGTCCTTCGGTGGCCCCCCGGAAAGAATCTCAGTCCAACTTTCCACATTCGTGGTTTCGAAATCCGTATTCGGCCACTCGTATTGCCAGAATTCCGGACTGGCGACCGCTTGCGATGCGGCAAATACCGCCGGGGCTAATAAATGAAATAGGCGCATGAGGTCCTCCCGCAGGTTCAAGCCTAGAATGGCGATCCTGCCCCCACGCGCCTAGCCCCGCTCACGCGAGTTTGAGCCAATGTCACTCAGTTACGGTGACTTTGACCATCTGATCGGGCTGTCCGATAACAGCGCCGTTGCGGCCCTCGCCGCGTTTTATCGCGTCGACAACTTCCATGCCTTCGGTCACACGGCCAACAACCGTGTACTGGCCGTTCAGGAAATGGCCCGGTTCAAACATGATGAAGAACTGGCTGTTGGCCGAGTTCGGATTGTTCGACCGTGCCATGCCGACGACCCCACGATCAAACGGTTCATCCGAGAACTCCGCTTGGATATCGGGACGATTGGATCCGCCGCGCCCCGCCATGCGCATGTCGCCGCCCATCCGGCCGAACTCCACATCGCCAGTCTGGGCCATGAAGCCTTCGATCACGCGGTGGAATACGACGCCGTCATACTGACCTTCCGCAGCCAACGCGGTGATCTGCTCAACATGTTTCGGCGCGACATCCTCCAGAAGGTCAACTTTGACCACACCATTGGCTTCACCTGCGATCTCAATCTCGAGACCAGAGGCAAAAGCGGGGCTGGCCGCCAGCCCCAGAACCAGAACGAGGTTACGCAACATCGGCGGCTACCTTTACGCTGATCATCTTATCGGGGTTCGCAGGCGGCTCGCCGCGGGTGATGGCATCCACATGCTCCATCCCGTCAATGACGCGGCCATAGACCGTGTACTGGCGGTTCAGGAAGTGGTTGTCGTTGAAGTTGATGAAGAACTGCGAGTTGGCAGAGTTTGGATTCTGCGAGCGCGCCGCGCCCAAGGTACCGCGATCATGCGGGATACCCGAAAATTCGGCTGGCAGGTCTTTCATGTCAGATCCGCCGGTGCCGGCGCGCGACAGGTTGAAGTTGTTCTCGGTATTACCGTGCTGCACGTCACCCGACTGCGCCATGAAACCGTCGATCACTCGGTGGAAGATGACGTTGTCATAGGAACCCGCGCGGGCCAATTCCTTGATCCGGTCGCAATGCATCGGGGCAATGTCCGGCAGCAGTTCGATAGTGACGGTGCCGTCTTTCAGCTCCATCAGGATGGTGTTTTCGGGATCTTTGATCTCGGCCATGACTGGTTCCTTCCATTCGCGTTTGGCGAAACCTAAGGCGACAAACGCCTCTTGCCAAGCCAAGAGGTTGACCCTTTGACCGGTTCGGTTCAAGACGGGGGCAACTTTTTTGCCCCTAGGAGAACGCGACATGGCTTGGAAAACTCTCGATGACATGGATCTGGCGGGCAAGCTTGTCCTGACCCGCGTAGATATCAATGTACCGGTTGTTGACGGTAAGGTGTCAGACACCACCCGGATCGAGCGTATTGCACCGACGATCAAGGATATCCTCGCCGCAGGCGGCCGCCCCGTTCTTCTGGCCCACTTCGGTCGCCCAAAGGGCAAACCGGTCCCGGAAATGTCGCTGTCGCAGTTGGTGCCCGCCCTTGAAGAAACATTCGGCACGGGTGTTACTTTCATTGAACAGCCGAACCGCGAACAACTGGATGCTCTGCCCGAGGGTTCTGTTGTGCTGATTGAAAACACGCGTTTTACACCGATGGAAGAGGCAAACGATCCCAAGATGGCGGGCTTCCTCGCCACACTTGGCGATGTGTACTGTAACGACGCCTTCTCTGCAGCGCACCGTGCCCACGCCTCGACCGAGGGCGTCGCCCGCCTTTTACCCGCTTGTGCCGGTCGCCTAATGCAGGCGGAACTGTCCGCTCTGGAAAGTGCGCTGGCGAATCCGGTTCGTCCAGTCGTCGCTGTAGTCGGTGGCGCGAAAGTGTCGACCAAGCTGGAACTGCTTGGCAACCTGATCGAGAAGGTCGACCACCTCGTGATCGGCGGCGGCATGGCCAACACATTCCTTGCGGCGCAAGGCATCGACGTCGGAAAGTCGCTGGCTGAACATGACATGACCGACACCGCGTCCGAGATCATGGAGAAGGCAAAGACATCTGGCTGTAATATCGTCCTGCCAGTTGACGTCGTGGTGGCGCGCGAGTTCAAGGCCGGTGCAGAAAACGAAACCGTAGCGGCCGACGCTTGCCCAACTGATGCAATGATTCTGGACGCCGGCCCCAAGGCTGTTACGCAGATCAAAGAGGTTTTCGAAGCATCGAAAACCCTGATCTGGAATGGCCCGCTTGGCGCGTTCGAAATTGAACCTTTCAATGCCGCCACCAATGCCGCCGCCCTTCAGGCCGCGGCACTGACCGGCGAAGGCAAATTGATCTCTGTAGCAGGTGGCGGCGACACGGTTTCAGCGCTGAATGCTTCCGGCGCAGCACAGAACTTTACCTATATCTCGACAGCCGGCGGTGCCTTCCTTGAATGGATGGAGGGTAAGACACTGCCCGGGGTCGCGGCACTGGAAAGTTAAGAAAGAAAAGACCCGTCCCAGCGCCGGGTCTTTTCGTATCAGGTTAGCGCAACCAGAATTGCATGACAGATAGTGTTAACCTAGTGAGCCTTAGATAAGGGGTATCGGCGCCCACAACAGATACAGGAAGATAGGATCGACATGGCGAACCAGCAGCAAGTTGAGAAGATCACCAGTGGTCAGGGTTTTATTGCGGCGCTTGACCAGTCGGGCGGCTCTACTCCTAAGGCGCTGCGTCTCTACGGCGTATCCGAAGATGCCTATGACAACGACGCCGAGATGTTCGACCTGATCCACCAGATGCGCAGCCGGATCGTTAAGTCGCCAGCCTTCAATGGCGACCGGGTTGTCGGCGCAATTCTCTTTGAGATGACCATGGATCGCGAGATCGACGGAACCCCCACCGGTAAATACCTATGGGAAGAATTGGGCGTGGTTCCGTTCCTGAAATGCGACAAGGGTCTGGCGGAAGAACAGAACGGCGCGCAGATGATGAAACCGATGCCGGAACTGGACAGCCTGCTGGAACGTGGTGTGGCCAAGGGGATGTTTGGCACCAAAATGCGTTCGGTCATCAATGCGGCCAACCCTCAGGGTATCGCGGATGTTGTAAAACAACAGTTCGAAATTGGCCGCCAAATCCTGTCGCACGGGCTGGTTCCTATTATCGAGCCTGAGATCACTATCTCGATCTCCGACAAGGCGGAAGCGGAAGCCCTGCTGCTGTCGGAAATCACGAAGGAACTGGACGCGCTGGACGAAGGCCAGAATGTCATGCTGAAACTGACGCTGCCGGAAGCCGCAAACATTTATAAACCGCTTGTCGAGCACCCGAGAATCCTGCGGGTCGTGGCCCTGTCGGGTGGCTACAGCCGCGAGGAAGCCAATAACCGTTTGTCCAAGAACACCGGTATGATCGCCAGCTTCTCTCGCGCGTTGACCGAAGGTCTCTCCGCTGGCCAGACTGAGGATGAGTTCGACAGCACGCTGGACGAAACAATCCAAACGATCTTTGACGCGTCGGTCGCTGGCTAAGAACCGCCGACAATATTTACGGAGGGCGCGGGTCATTCCCGCGCCTTTTCTTTTGGGTATTACTCAGATCGTTTCCATTTTGGGGATTCCCTTCGCGAATCATTTATGCGATTCTGCCGACATGGGTCCGATCAAGAGGCCCGACCAGAGGCAAAATGAAACCAAAGCGCAGAA
>CAYFXM010000030.1:16975-17651 GCA_964346965.1 uncultured Actibacterium sp.
TGGTGTGTTGCGTCGGATTCAGATTGAGGCCGAAACCACCGCGCTTCGGCAGGAGCATGACCGGCTAGAGGTGGAACTGTCCGATTTGACGAATAAAACACGCCGTCTGTCTGACGATTATCTTGATCTCGACCTGCTTGATGAACGCGCACGCACCGTGCTTGGTATGATGCGCGCCGACGAAATCATCATCCGCTAAAATCGTTAGCAATGTATAAAATGCAATCCCGGCATGCGAATCCGCGCATAGCCGAATTTTCTTTTGAATCGTGCGGCTTGCTTTGCTATGCATAGTTTAACATTAAACTATTGTCAGCCGCCCGGGAGGAGATCACCACATGGCCGCGCGCAAAAAGACAGCCAAACCGAATGTATCGAAGGAAGAGCTCCTTCAGTACTACAAGGACATGCTCCTTATCCGTCGTTTCGAAGAAAAGGCCGGCCAGCTTTATGGCATGGGCCTGATTGGCGGCTTCTGCCACCTCTACATTGGTCAGGAAGCCGTTGTTGTCGGTCTTGAGGCCGCAGCAGAGGAAGGCGACAAGCGGATCACATCCTACCGCGACCACGGCCACATGCTGGCCTGTGGCATGGACCCCAACGGCGTGATGGCCGAGCTGACTGGCCGCGAAGGCGGCTATTCGAAGGGTAAAGGCGGCTCGATGCACATGTTCTC
>CAYFXM010000030.1:17707-18915 GCA_964346965.1 uncultured Actibacterium sp.
GACCTTCAACATGGCCGCCCTGTGGGATCTTCCGGTGATTTTCGTGATCGAGAACAACCCATACGCCATGGGCACCGCGATGAAACGGTCCACTTCGTCCCCTGATATCTACACGCGCGGCGAAGCCTTCGGCATTCCCGGCGAAACTGTGGACGGTATGGACGTTCTGGCAGTCAAGGAAGCCTCGGAAAAAGCAGTTGCGCACTGCCGCGCCGGCAAAGGCCCCTACATTTTGGAAGTGAAGACCTATCGCTATCGCGGCCACTCTATGTCGGACCCGGCCAAGTACCGGACCCGCGAAGAGGTTCAGAAAATGCGCGAAGAGCGTGACGCGATCGAACATGTTCGCCAGCTGCTGCTGACCGGAAAACACGCGACCGAAGATGACCTGAAGGCCATCGACAAAGAGATCAAGGCGGTCGTCAACGAATCCGCCGAGTTCGCGAAGACAAGCCCCGAGCCTGCGCTCGAAGAGCTTTACACTGACATCTACGCCGACGCCTGAGGGAGAGAGACGTTATGGCTATTGAACTACTGATGCCCGCCCTGTCCCCCACCATGGAAGAGGGCACCCTTGCCAAATGGCTGGTGAAAGAGGGCGACACCATCTCGTCCGGTGACATCATCGCCGAGATTGAAACCGACAAAGCGACCATGGAATTCGAAGCCGTCGACGAAGGTATCGTCGGCAAGATCTTGGTTGACGAAGGCACCGAAGGTGTCGCGGTAAACACTGCGATCGCCATTCTGGTCGAAGAAGGCGAAGACGCTGATGCGGCTGTCGCCAGCGCCCCGGCCCCGGCTGCAGAAGCGGCCCCTGCCGCCGAAGCACCCGCCGCGGCCCCGGCCACGCCTGCCGCACCGGTTCCGACCGTCAACCTCGAGCCCGACTATCCGGAAGGCACCGAAATGAAGTCGACCACCGTCCGCGAAGCCTTGCGTGACGCGATGGCCGAAGAGATGCGCCGCGACGAAACGGTCTACCTGATGGGCGAAGAAGTCGCCGAATATCAGGGCGCTTACAAAATCTCGCAAGGTCTGCTTGATGAATTCGGTGAAAAGCGCGTGATCGACACTCCGATCACCGAACACGGTTTCGCCGGTATCGCCACTGGCTCGGCGTTCGCAGGCCTCCGCCCGATTGTCGAGTTCATGACCTTCAACTTCGCCATGCAGGCGATCGACCACCTGATCAACTCTGCCGCCAA
>CAYFXM010000031.1:0-2242 GCA_964346965.1 uncultured Actibacterium sp.
TGATCCAGCCACATGCGCGACGGGGTCGCTAGGAAGCTGTCATAGTGTTCGGCGAAGAGCCGCCAGAGCCCCCGGGGATCCGAATGCTTTCGTGCTGGCCGATCCAGTTCGAGCACCTCTATCGGCACGCCCTGGCTGATCAGCATTCGCTGAACATAGTGGTCGGGCAGGACGATCAACTCAGCGGCATTTCCGAAATTCTCGTTGTTGGCGAACCACTCCGGGTCGGTATGACCGTGTGGCGAGACGATGGGCAGTTCGCGGATCAGGCCAAACAACTCGCGAGCCACGTCTCTCGTGCCGGGATCTGCCGGAAACAGGCGGTCGTCGTGCAAGGTAAGCTTCATCTTAGCCTCCGTAGCGTGAAAGGATGAGAAGATCGCGGTCGGGCCTTCTTTCAGAGTGTTCACGGGAACTACTCTATATCTCAGACTGCCTTACCGCGACGTTTCAAACTGTTGTGCCTGATAGATGAGAGCAGGGCTAAACCGATAACCCCTATTCCGATCAGACCGGTGATGAGTTCCGGGACGTGAACAACTGCTTGAATATACATGATAATTGACAAGGCAAAGATCGAGTAGAACGCGCCATGTTCCAAGAAACAGAACTGCGCAAGCGTTTGGCGCTCGACCAGCATGATCGTCATGGAGCGGACATACATCGCGCCAACTCCAAGCCCGATGGCGATGAGAAACAAGTTGGAGGTCAAGGCGAATGCCCCGATGACGCCGTCAAAGGAGAAGCTGGCATCAAGCACTTCAAGATATAGAAACGCACCTAGACCACCCCGGACGGTCTCGGAGTGCGCCTGGCGACTGCGATCAAGGACGTGACCGAGTAAATCAACAAAGGTAAAAGTTAGAAGACCGAAGATTGCCGCGAACATGAAGCGGGATTTTTCGTGTTCGGGCAGGGCCAGCGAAACCACCACCGCAAGGGTTAGCACGAAGCCGATTTCAAGCCCGCGAACCGAACCGCATTTGCGCAACTGTTGCTCAAGCCAAGAAATCCAATCCAGATCCTTATTTTCGTCGATGAAGTAACTAAGCGCGACCATCATCAGAAATGTGCCGCCAAACGCGGCAATGGATGTATGCGCCTCTTGAATGATCTTCGAATATTCTTCCGGTTGGCGAACCGCCAGAAACAGGGCTTCGATTGGCCCTATGGATGCCGCCACGGCCACAATGGCCAGCGGGAAAACGATCCGCATTCCAAAAACCGCAATAAGAATTCCCCATGTCAGAAACCGTTTCTGCCACTGAGGAGTCATGGTTTTCAACGTGTTTGCGTTGACAATAGCGTTGTCGAAAGACAGCGCGATTTCGAGAGCTGCTAGGATGCCTCCAACGAAGAGAAATGTCAGCGCTCCGCCCAGAGTGCCGTGAATGGTCCAGCCAAGCCACGCGGCCAGGATCAACCCGGCACCGGTGACGACTCCCGGCCAGAGGAAATAGTCCGAAATGGCGCTTCTACGTTGCATGGGTTGTTCCTAGTGATTGTATTGCGTGCTATTGGCGCGTCCGATCGAGATCGCCGCAAAACTCTCTGGAGGCATAGGTCGCACCCTGTAGCTCACACGCGACTTGGTTTTCGGCGACTTCAGGCGGTTCGGAGAGCAACCCGGGAGATTGAAACGCGTCGGCACTGTGTCTTGGCCGGTATCCAATCTCGTAGGCAACGGAATTGTCCCAGAAACTTCGCGAGTTGTCGGAGACGCCGTAGACGACTTGATTGTGAATCAAATCTGACTCTAGGCCGAGGACAACCAGTTGCATGAGGTCTTCGGGGTGGAGAAACGAGGATAGTGTTCGTAAATCGCAAGGTTCGGTGTTGACTGACCCGATCCTGATCGAGAGATTTCGCATTCCGAATTTGTCTGCATAGTAAGCCGCCATTGCCTCACCCATAACCTTTGAAACTGCGTAACGGGTATCAGGACGTGGTCGGCTGTCGCTGCCAGTTTTCTTGTCGCGGGCATACATGCCCATTGTGTGATGGGACGACGCAAAGACAACGCGTTGGATTCCCGCGCGACGCGCTGCTTCGAATATGTTGGACGCGCCGATGACATTCGCTGATATGACCGATGGCCAGTCAGCTTCCTTCGCCTGACCGCCAAGATGGATCACAGCATCGACTCCTGCCATCAATTGATCCACCTGGGCAACGTTGTCGAGTTCTGCAAGTTTCCATTTCTCGTTCTCTTGAAGGTCCGTGATGGGTTTTCGACTGGAAA
>CAYFXM010000031.1:2252-18551 GCA_964346965.1 uncultured Actibacterium sp.
TTGTCATACCGGGCACGTAGCATTGGGCGAAGGTGACGGCCGACATTGCCGCTTGCTCCGGTCAGCAAGACCGTTGAGGGAGCGCAAGAGTTTGTCATATCAACTCCTTAGGCAGTAATTCTTCGGGGAAATTCTGAAAGCAAACCGGTCTCAGGAACCGCCGGATTGACATGCTTCCTACGCTTGTTGCGCCGAAGTTCGTCGAGGCGGGATAAGGGCCTCCGTGGACCATCGAATGCGCAACTTCAACACCGGTCGAATATCCGTTGATGAGAAGGCGACCGGCCTTGTTTGCGAGAACAGGAACGAGAGCTTTTGCCTCCTGACAGTCGTTTTCATCGACATGCAATGTGCAGGTCAACTGCCCCTTAAGGGAGGATGCGATCAAGTGCGCCTCCGTCTCGTCATCTGCCACAATAATCAGGCCAAGCGGTCCGAAGACCTCTTCGTGCAGACTTTCGTCCGCCAACCAATCTCTTGCTGAAATTTTGAAAAGCGAAGGGCCTGCGGTCCGATCACGACACTCGACGGAACGTAGGGTTTCGGTCCCTGCTTCCAGCATTTGAATCCGACCATTTTCAAACGCCGAGGCAATTCCATCTGTCAACATGGTTTGCTCGGGCACTTCCGCCAGTCCCGCCAGAACACCTGCCTCGAACGCCTCAACGTCAACACTTTTCTTGACAATTACCAACCCCGGTTTTGTACAGAATTGACCGGCCCCCATTGTCATAGATGCCGCCCACCCACGGCCGATTGCTTCACCGCGGTCAGAAAGGGCGTGGCGCAGAACGAACATTGGATTCACCGAACCGAGCTCTCCGAAGAATGGGATGGGCTCAGGACGTGCTGCACAAAGATCGAACAGGGCACGACCACCGGCAAGTGAGCCTGTAAAGCCGACAGCCTTGATCGCAGGATGCTGAACAATGGAGGTGCCCGTTGCACGCATGTTGGTCTGGATCAGCGAAAATACTCCGGGATGCAGACCGCACTCGTTGATAGCGGTGCGGATCGCTTCCGCGACAATCTCAGCAGTTCCCGGATGGGCTGCGTGTCCCTTGACGATGACCGGGCAACCTGCAGCCAAGGCAGAGGCCGTGTCGCCACCGGCAACCGAAAAAGCCAGCGGGAAGTTGGATGCACAAAACACCGCTACCGGGCCGACCGGCAGTTGCATCATCCGCAGATCTGGGCGCGGCAGTGGTGCGCGGTCTGGTAAAGCCACATCATGGCGCTTGTCTAGGTGTTCGCCACTTCGAATATGTGCTGCAAAGAATTTCAGCTGGTTGCATGTCCTGCCGCGTTCCTGTTCCAAACGGGCCGCGGGTAATCCGGTTTCCCGGCTCCCGATTTCTGTCAGCAAGCTGCCTTGTGCTTCGATTTCCGAAGCGATGCGTTCGAGAAATTGCGCGCGTTGGTCAAGCGTCAGCGCTGAATAGGGTGCGAAGGCGTCCTGTGCCGCTGCTGCAGCCAGGTCGACATGTTCTGGTGTTGCCACCGAAAACCGGGTCGACGCACCGAAGGCGGGGGAGTTCTCAAATTTGTCTGATGTCTCGACCCAATCGCCGGCGATCAGTATTTTCCCATGTGGCTGGAAGTCCATAAATCTTTTTTCCTGTCTAGTGGGGGTAGCGGTAATCCCGAAACAGCGTTCTCACGATTGTTGAAGCGAACTTCGAGGTGGCGCGCTATATTGGTGGGAGTGGCGATGGCTTTCGCCATTTCGTCGATGGTTGCCCGGGTGGGGCTCCTACCAACCGGCCGATGGCTACGCCTCCGATTTGATCCTCCCCGCCTTTAGAAGTCACAAAAACATGCTGGAATTCAGGACCGCCGAAGGCTAATTTTGTGACACTGCTGAAGGGAGTGGGGAACCGTTTGAGGACGGCTCCCTTTGGAGAAAATACAAAAATGTTGCCTGTGTCTACGGCGGCGATCCAGTAGTTTCCTGCCTGATCGATTGAGGCCCCATCAGGACGCCCATCAACTTCTGCAAAATCGAAGAACACTTCCTTGTCGAATATTTTTTCAGGCTCATGGGGCCAGCGTGTCGTCCACACGGTCTGACTGCTTGCGTGTGAATCAGAGTAGTAGTAGCGATTGCGATCCGGATCGACCGCCATGCCGTTGGGAAATGTAAACCCTTCTTCGAGAAGAGCGAGCTTACCCGATCCGGTTACCTGAAACAGCATACCCGCGCCAACGGTGGCGTCGAGACGCTGAACGCCTGCCCAGAGCGTGCCTGAAGGGTCGACGACGGCATCGTTGAAGCGAAAACCTTCCAATCCTAAACGGATCTTCCGTTCAAATCGCCCGGTCTGAACGAGGAACTCGAAGATGCCTGTCTGCATTCCCACCGCGACCGTTCCAGCATCGGTCAGGCAAACGAATCCAGGGCGTTCCGGAGTTTGCCAGATCGCTGTTCGGCCGGTTTTCCAGTGCGTGCGAAAAAGCTTTTGCCCGGCGCAATCAACCCACCAGAAGCTCTCTGCCTTCTCATCGTAAACCGGGCTTTCGCCAAGTTTGGCATCCGTTTCGAACAAAACGGAAAACTCCAACTGAGTGCTTGCGTCCAAAGAATTTGTCACCAGCGCGGAACCTTGCGTACGAAGTTAGGGACGTATTTTAACATCTCGTCCGTGTCGTCGCGGTCGACCATCATGGCCTTATTGTAGAGGTCATGAAGCTCCGCGACAGATTCATGATCCAGTTCCACGCCAAGGCCCGGGCCTTCGGGAACCTGCAAAGTCCCATTTGTGAACTTCGGTCGGCCGCCTTTGATGATTTCTTTCGTGGACCAGGGATAGTGAGTATCGCAGTCATATGTCAGGTTCGGAGTCGCGGCAGCAACATGGCACATGGCTGCCAGCGAGATGCCAAGGTGCGAATTCGAGTGCATCCCAACACCAATATTGGCGGCTCGGCAAATATTGCCAAGTTGCACGGCCCCGGTGGCACCACGCCAATAGTGATGATCCGACAAAATGATCTGAACCGCGTCTTTTTTTACTGCTTCTATAATCTGTTCGGATTCTACGACCACCAGATTTGTTGCGAGAGGTATGTCAATCAGCGCAGACAGTTCGGCCATGGCATCCATGCCCCGACATGGATCTTCGAGGTATTCGAGAACGCCGTCAAGTTGGCCTGCAATGCGTTTTGCTGTCTCAACAGTCCAGGCACCCATGGGATCGATTCGCAGGGCATCGTCGGGGAAGGCCTCGCGCAGTTTCAGCATGGTTTCGACCTCTAGATCAGGTTCGAGCACGCCTCCCTTGAGCTTCCACGATCGAAAACCGTACTCGCGAGAGAATTCCTTCGCCTGACCCACCAAAGCGTCGGGCGTCATGATTTCACCCATGAGGTCGGGACCAAATGTCAAATCCTGCTTGACGAATTTATAGAAAAGATAACCTCCGAACGGGATTGTCTTTCGGGTAGCTCCTCCGAGGAGGTCGTACATTGGACGTCCAACCTCCTTGCCCCGGATGTCGAGCATTGCGATCTCAAATGCACCGTAAACCACGTCGACCAGTTGATGATCGGTAAGAGCGGTTGGTGCGTTGATTCCACCGCCTTCCGGGAGAGCAGTTTCAATCCGGCTCTGTAAATCACGCAAGTCGTAGGGATCCAAACCCTCCAATGTTGCTGCAACTTTTTGCAAACCAACCAAGGTCCGTTTGGCGCCATAGCTTTCACTGAGCCCAACCAGACCAGTGTCAGTTTTTACCTCGATGACCGAGCGCAGAAAGACCGATTGATGCACGCCCTTCGTATTTGCCAAGGGCACGTCCGGGATGGCGATTGGTGTGATGGTGACCTCTAAGACTTTCATAGGGTTCCTCTCCGGGCGTTGGACAATGATGCAGATTCTTGTTGAATCATTTGTACTACTAGTATACTAGAATGTGAAGAGGGAATTCGATTTCGCATAGCTGCACAGCCAAGCGGCGACACGAATCTAGACATCGGGCGCTTGAGAGAGCGCCGCTCAAAAGGGAGAGGTCATGTCAGGAGTAAAGCTAGAGGGCATCATAAAGGAGTATGGTGCCATTCGAGTCGTTCACGGCGTCGACTTGGAGGTGAAGGAAAAGGAGTTCGTCGTCCTGGTCGGACCTTCGGGTTGCGGAAAATCCACCTGTTTAAGGATGGTTGCCGGGCTTGAGGAGATCTCTGGTGGGACGCTGACCATTGATGGTCGGGTGGTTAACAATGTCGCCCCCAAAGATCGCGATGTGGCGATGGTATTCCAGAACTACGCGCTCTACCCCCACTTGGATGTTGCTGAGAACATAGCTTTTGGTCTGCGCATTCGAAAGGTCCCCAAGGAGCAGATTGCCTCGTCCGTGACAGAGGTGGCTGAAATCCTCGGCCTCACGCCCTATCTGGATCGCCGACCTGCGGACCTTTCTGGCGGGCAGCGTCAGCGTGTTGCCATGGGGCGCGCAATTGTGCGCCATCCCAAGGTGTTTCTTTTCGATGAACCGCTGTCGAACCTCGACGCGAAGCTGCGGACACAGATGCGGGCCGAGATCAAACGCCTGCACAAGCGCCTTGGCGTAACCAGTCTTTATGTGACGCACGATCAGACGGAAGCCATGACATTGGCCGACAGGATCGTGGTGCTCGCGGGCGGAAAAATCGAACAGATCGGTACGCCAATGGAGCTGTTCAACAATCCCATCAATACGTTCGTTGCTGGTTTTATCGGGTCGCCACCGATGAACCAATTGCGTGGAATCGTTCAACCCGGTGACGAGGCGCCCGTAGCCAAAGTTGCAGACAAATTGATCAAGCTTCCACCTCTGAAAGAACTTCAGGATGCGGTGGGTCGTGAGATCATTGTCGGCATTCGTCCTGAACATGTGACCCTTGAAAAGGGAAAACCAGGCACCCCGGTCGAAGTGGACTTGGATCTGGTCGAGACACTTGGCTCCGAAGCGCTTTTGCACACCACAATTTCGGATACCCCATTCGTGGTCAAAGTCGAAACCCATGACGGAGTCGATCATCTTAGCGGTATCAATGAATTCCACTTCCAAACCGATCGGATCAAGGTATTCGACGGCCAGACCGAGCTCGCCTACGGCCACCCCGGAGGAGGAGCCCAATGAGTTCAACGGAACAAATCGGTACAACGGAAAAGCTGGTTGTCGAGGCTGAAGAAGCCCAAAGAAACCACTTGGGCGGCGGCTTCACACGCATTCTGCGACGCCTGAAGCAGGATTGGCAGATCTACCTGCTTTTGGCCCCGACGGTAATCTGGATGCTTCTGTTCCTCTACAAGCCCATGTACGGGCTGCAGATCGCGTTTAAGGATTACTCGGTGTTTCGAGGGATCGCCGCCAGCCCATGGGTTGGGTGGGAGCACTTCGAGACTCTGTTTGGCAGTGACCAATTCGTGCGCGCTGTTTGGAACACGGTCAAGATCAGTGCTTTGACACTACTGATCGGGTTTCCGATGCCGATCATCTTGGCGTTGATGTTCAACGAGATCCTGAAGGAAACCTACAAGCGGCTCGCACAGACGATCGTATATCTACCGCACTTCATCTCTTCGGTCATCATTGCTGGGATCGTTATTACGGCATTCTCACCTTCGGCCGGTATCGTAAACACGGTCTTGGGGTGGTTGGGCATGGAGCCGATCTACTTCTTGACCAAGCCCGAATGGTTCCGTCCGATTTTCATCGGCACAGGCGTCTGGCAGGAAGCGGGTTTCCAATCCATCGTGTTCCTTGCCGCAATCGCGGGCGTCAACCCGTCACTTTATGAAAGTGCGGTCGTTGATGGCGCTTCGCGCTGGCAAATGATGTGGAAGATCACCATCCCGTCGATCATGCCGACCATCATCATCATGCTGATCATTCGCATTGGGAACCTGATGGAAGTCAGCTTCGAGATGATCATTCTGCTCTATCAGCCTGCCACTTATCAAACGGCGGACGTGGTCAACACGTTCATCTACCGGCAGGGCATCGTTGGGGGGCAATACGACCTTGCCGCCGCAGCTGGTCTGTTCAACGCCGTCGTGGCCTTCGTCCTGGTGATGACCGCCAATTCAATTTCCAAGCGCTTCTCGCGCACGTCGCTGTGGTGAGGAAAAAACGATGAAAAACATGAACCTCTATTCTCGTGGCGACAAGATGTTCGTCTATGCCAACATGGCGCTGATCGGGATCTTCACGCTCTCAACCCTGTACCCGTTCATCTATATCGCGGCGATGTCGTTTAGTTCTGGTTTTGCGGCATCGGCGGGCAAGGTGGTACTGACACCGATCGAGATGACGCTGGCAGCCTATGAAAGGGTTCTGTCCGCGCCGGAGTTCTGGCGCAGCTACATGAACACTTTCATTTATACGGTTGGCGGAACCATCGTAAGTCTGGCGATTGTTATCCCTGGTGCCTACGCCTTGTCGCGTTCGCAGCTTATGGGACGACGGTTTTGGAATCTCCTGGTGGCCTTCACCATGTGGTTCAACGCCGGCATGATCCCCTTCTGGCTGAATATGCGCGATCTGGGGCTTCTGGACAGCTATTTCGGGATCATCATTGGTTTCGCCGTCAACGCATTCAACATCATTCTACTGCGTAACTTCTTTGAGAGCATCCCAAGCTCGTTCGAAGAGGCCGCGCGGATGGATGGCGCTAACGAATTCCAGATCCTGTGGAAGGTCTACATGCCTCTGTCGAAGGCATCCATCGCGACAATTACCTTGTTCTGTGTCGTGTCGCGCTGGAACGGCTTTTTCTGGGCCATGATCCTGCTGACCGACGAAGGCAAGATCCCGCTTCAAGTCTACCTTCGCCATACGATCCAGGCACTCAGCGACGACGAGGAGTTCTCGGCAACGCTGCTATCCGCCCCGTATTCGGTGGAAACCGTGACCGCGGCGATCATCGTCTGCTCAATCATCCCGGTCCTGCTCTTTTACCCCTTCATTCAAAAGTACTTCAACAAGGGCATCCTGCTCGGTGGGGTGAAGGAATGAGATCGAAAGAAATCGCATCAAACTCAAGGGAGGAAACTATGCGAACAATGAAACTGGCAACCCTGGCGCTTGCAACGACGGCAATGACGTCCACTGCACCAGCCTTCGCCGATGGAGATCATAAGATCTCTGACGCGCCCATGGAACTGACGGTCCACCTGCACGGTAAGCGTTATCAGTCCTATGACGAAAGCTGGCCGGTGGAAGTGGCTGCTTGCGAAACGACGAATGTCTGTCTCAAGAACGCCACCGTTGGTTCTAACTCGACCAACTCGGCCGAGGCAATCAACCTACTGCTGGCGTCTGGCGACCTGCCCGACATTGTTGGCACAGAGCGTTTCAAGGACGTGGTCAACGAGTATGGTCCGCAGGGCGCGTTCCTGTCGCTCAACGAGCTCGTTGACGAACATGCTCCGAACATCAAGGCTTTCTTCGATAAACGGCCCGAGCTGAAGGCTGCGATTTCGGCTTCCGACGGCAACTACTACTACATTCCCTATTTCCCGGACGGAAAGTACGGTCGGGCGTATTTCATCCGCTATGACTGGCTGGATGCACTGGGCCTCGAGATGCCCCAAACCGTGGAAGAATACGAGCAGGTGCTCATCGCTTTCCGCGACCAAGACCCCAATGGCAATGGGCTTAAGGATGAAATCCCCTTCTTCGCTCGCCAGTGGGAAGAACTGATCCGTCTGGTTACCCTGTGGGACGGACGATCGTCCGGGTCTGACACGGCGCATGACTTCATGGTTGAAGGCGGTCACATCAAACACCCCTACGCCGAAGAAGGTTATCGCGAAGGAATCAAGAACCTAGCGCGCTGGTATGCTGAGGGACTTGTTGATCCTGAAATCTTCACACGCGGCTCCAGCTCGCGCGAATACCTGCTGTCGGAAAACCTTGGTGGGTCGTCCCATGACTGGTTCGCTTCGACCTCAGGATACAACCGACTTTCGGCCGAGATCGACGGATTTGCATTCAAGGCGTTCCTGCCGCCGGCATCTCCATCGGGCCGACGCATTGAAGAGCATCGCCGTATACCGGTTAAACCCGATGGCTGGGCGATCAGCTACACCAATGAACATCCTGTCGAAACAATCAAATATTTCGACTTCTGGTTCTCTCCGGAGGGACGTCGACTGGCTAACTTTGGGGTTGAAGGCGCGCATTATGACGTAGTCGATGGTGAGCCGATCTACAAAGAAGAGATCCTGACCAACGGTCGTCCCGTCGTCTCGCAAATGTACGAAATCGGTGCGCAAATTCTGGCCCGCGGCTATCCGCAGGACTACGCCTACGAAATCCAATGGACCAACGAGTTCGCTCTGGAAGGCATCGCTCTTTATGACCAGCAAAGTGACCTTCTGATCGACCAGTTCCTAGGCGTTGCGTTCAACGAGGAAGAACAGCGCGTCTACGACAAGCATTGGAGCCAGATCCGGACCTATATGCTGGAGCGTCAGCAAGCCTGGATCCTTGGTTCTGGTAACGTCGAAGCCGAATGGGACGACTACATCGCCCAGGTCAACGGGATGGGACTGAGCAAAGTCCTTGAGGTTATGCAGGCCGCTTACGACCGCCAGTACAGCGACAGCTAAACCATCCTCCCTTGTGCTGTCCGCCGACCTTAGGTGGCGGGCGGCACATTTTCCCTTCTCACTCATTCACCAAGGACCGATCTTTGATGCCGTCGAGCGCAACAAATGCGAGCACTTATCTGGACGAACCTCGTGCAGGTCGCCTGAACATCCAGTATGCGCCTGTCAAAGGCGACCGATTGTTCGAGAATCCGCCACGCTTCACATGGCTTCCCGTTGTCGAGGACGAAGCCCGGTATGTTCTGCGGCTTTCCAAAGATCCGAAGTTTCCGCCCAAGGCCACGCAGGTCTATCAGGACATCGCCGTCAATTTCTTGACGCCGGACGAGGTCCTAGAACCAGGGACATACCATTGGTCCTATGCGGTGTGGGACAACCACGCAGGCAAACCGGCTACCGCCTGGAGCCGGTCTCGTAACTTTTAAGTGAAGCAAGATCTGCCGGCCACTCCTTTGCCGAACCGCGCGGACCGCTACTGCTCGGTTGATCTTGCGCATCCACGCCTCTGGCTTGGGCCGAAAGAGCTGGCGAAGTTCAAAAAGGAAGTTGCAGCGGATGCCGAGCATTGCACCTGGTCTGACTTCTTCGACAAATCGGTTCTGCCCTGGTTGGGACGGGACATCATACCGGAACCGGAAGGTTATCCTGATCACCAGCGGGATGCCGCAATCTGGCGGAAAACCTACATTGACTGCCAAGAGTTGCTTTACGCAATTCGTCACCTGGCTATTGGCGCCCATGTTACGGAAGATCCGGAAATGCTGGCCCGTGCCAAACAATGGCTGCTTTCCACAGCCAATTGGGATCCATCTGGCACGACCTCCCGCAGCTATACAGATGAATGGGCTTTCCGCGTTACCTGTGCTTTGGCTTGGGGTTACGACTGGCTCTACAGCGAACTGGACGAAAAGGAACGTGAAAGCGTCCGAGAAGCGCTTCTAGCGCGAACACGTGAGATCGCTGAACACGTTATCGACAACGCAAATATCCATCTGTTTCCTTATGACAGCCATGCAGTGCGCGCGGTCTCTGCGGTATTGGTGCCAGCTTCCATCGCCCTGCTGGATGAGGTGCCAGAGGCGCGCGAATGGCTGGACTATTCGATCGAGTTTCTTTTCACGGTTTACTCGCCTTGGGGAGATGCAGACGGCGGGTGGGCGGAAGGGCCGCACTACTGGACTACTGCGATGGCCTATTTCACCGAAGCTGCCAATCTGCTCAAGTCATTCACCGGTCTGGACATTTACAAACGCCCATTCTTTCAAAAGACGGGCGATTTCCCGCTCTACACAAAGGCTCCTGACACGCGTCGTTTTGGCTTCGGGGATGACAGCACGATGGGCGATCTGCCCAGTCTGAAGGTTGGTTACAATCTGCGCCAGTTCGCCGGTGTGACCGGAAATGGCGCCTATCAATGGTATTATGACGAGATCAAGCGCAACGATCCCGGCACTCAGATGGAGTTTTACAACTATGGTTGGTGGGATCTGAATTTCGACGAATTGTTGTATCGCAGCTTGTGGCCGGTGGTTGAGCCGGTTGAGCCTTCAGAAATTGACAAACTTCGCTTCTTCAAAGGGATCGGCTGGGCTGCAATCCAGCACCGGATGGGGGATCCGACGCAAAACATTCAGTTTGTGATGAAGTCGTCCCCGTATGGCTCGATCAGCCACAGCCATGGAGACCAAAACGCTTTTTGCATGGCCGCCTATGGTGAGGATCTGGCGGTTCAATCTGGCTACTACGTTGCCTTCAACAGCACTATGCACCAGGCGTGGCGCAAGCAGACGCTTTCCAAAAATGCGGTTCTCATCAATGGGAAAGGGCAATACGCCGGTCGAGACAAGTCATTGCAGATGCGGTCTTCAGGCTGTTTGCTAGCGGCCGAAGAGAGAGATGACCACATCTATATTAAGGGCGACGCCACATGTGCCTACCAACTGGTGACACCCGAGGTAACCAAAGTGGAGCGTGAGGTCTATTTTGTCCAAGACCGGTACTTTGTTATTGTCGACAGCATCGACGCCTCAGAGCCAGTCAACATCGACTGGCGGCTGCATGCCAATAACCCATTCGATCTTGGCGACAGTTCATTCCGCAACACGGGTAACAAGGCGGGATTCTACGGACAGGTAATCTGGTCAGAAGGCGGAAAGCCAGAGGTGTCGCAGGACACCGGCTACAAGGGTGTGGATATGAGCGAGATCGAAGGCTTGCCGATTGGCACCGTTCTGAACGCTCACTTTCCCAAGTCCACGCGTCACCGGATCGTGACCCTATTGGTGCCCTATCCCAAAGACGAGCCGCGCCGGATATTCCACTTCATGGATGACCAAGGCTACGATGCGGACCTCTATTTTACCGATGCCGATGAAAACACCTTCAAGGTCGTCGTTAAAAAATTGGCGGGCACAACGATCTGAGCTCCCCTTATGGCCGAAGGTTACAGACTTAACCATTCACCCAGCCCGTCAACTCGCGCAATTTTCAACATGGCGTGGCCGCTGACGTTCAAGGCTGTCATGCTTCATGGCATCATGGTCATCGACACCTATCTGGTATCGCCCTTGGGCGAGGCCTCTGTGGCGGCGTTGGGACTTGCAACTGCTCTGGGTGGATTTTTACTGGGTATGCTTTTTGCATTCTCCAGCGCAACCCAGATCTGGATAGCTCAGGCCTATGGTTCAAATGACCGGATCGCGCTGAAGACTGGTTTCTATACGGGGTTGGCTGCAAACTTGGCTGTGGCGGTCATGGGGTTGGTTGTCGTATTCACCGCCGGAAGCGTGTTGGTAAGTAGTTTTGCCCAATCCGAGTGGATCGCGGATCAGGCCAGCCGGTACCTCAGCGTCTTACTTGTCGTGGTTTTGATCGAAGCTGTCGGCCAGTGCGTTGATAGCCATTTCAACGGATGTGGTAAGACGAATGTACCGTTTTACAGCTACTTGCTCGCAGTGCCGGTGAATATCATGGTCAGCTATCTGTTGATCCACGGGTTGTACGGGTTTCCGGAACTTGGTGTCATGGGGGCTGCGGTTGGAAGCGCCGTGGGAGCTTCGGTTCGTACGGTGTTTCTGAGTATTGGGCTCTACAAGGAGAACCAAGGACATATTGGATTTGGCGGTTGGGTAGGGGGGACATTCCGCGTTGCGCTGAAGCGCTATGTCAAATTCGCTCTTCCGGTTGCGGGCATATTTGTCAGTGCCGCACTGGCGAAAAGCGTCACAATGCTGATCTACGCCAAGATGAGTATCCATCAGTTCTCTGCCATGACTTTGATCTTACCCTGGGTTTATGCCGCAGGCACGTTCGGCATGTCCTGGGCCCAGGCTACGGGGATCATTGTCGCCCAGCTTTTGGGAAGAAAATCCCAAGCGGCGACATTGGATGCATTTCTTCGGAGGGCGTGGGCAGGGGCATTATTCGCCGCAACGCTGGTGTCGGGAACCTATCTTCTAGTGTGTTTATCAGCCCATCGCATCTATGCAGACCTACAGCAGGAAACCATAAATGTTCTGCTGAGTTTTCTTCCCGCGCTTTTGGTTTTGCCATTCGTGAAAGGCTCAAATGCTATTTGTGGCCAAACGCTCAGGGCAGGTGGAGACACCCTTTATGCCTTAAAGATTTTCATTATCGGACAATGGGTGTTCACGGTTCCACTATCGGCGCTGCTGGTGTTGTATTTTGGGACATCGGCGGCGTGGGTCTTTGCACTGCTCTTGCTTGAGGAAATTGTCAAATTTCCGATCTTTCACCATCGTTTTCTGAGCGGTGTCTGGCGGCGAGGTAGCGCCATCAACGTTTCCAGTTGAGGCTTGCCTCTCAAAAGTAGTTTTGTTGCATCAGGTCCTCTGCGGATTCCTGGCACAGGCGACGGGTCGTGCCGCACAACTGGGCGGTAGCACCGGATTGACGTGGCCTGAATTGTGTCGCCGAGCGATTTGGAACCGGGCCTCCGCGCAAGACCTGACGCAACAAAGCCGGGATCTTTTGATCCCGGCTTTGATACTGATCCATGAGACGAGTTGCGCTCAGCGCGCCAACCAACCCCCGTCAACATTCAGCGTTGCGCCCGTAACGTATTTCGAAGCAGGTGCAGAAAGGAATACGGCGGTTTCCGCAATGTCCTCGGGCTCGCCCCATCGCCCTGCTGGTATGCGGTCAAGGATTGCCTTGTTGCGATCCGGGTCCGCGCGCAGCGCCTCTGTGTTGTTTGTGGCAATATAGCCAGGTGCAATGGCATTAACGTTTACGCCAGCCGAAGCCCATTCGTTTGCAAGGATCTTTGTCAGCCCTGCAACACCGTGTTTTGACGCCGTATAGGATGGAACCCGGATTCCGCCTTGGAAGGATAAAAGCGACGCAATATTGACAATTCGCCCGGCTCCTCGGGGCAGGGCGGCCCGCGCAAAGGCCTGACAAGTAAAGAATACGGCCTTGAGGTTTACATCCATGACCGCGTCCCAGTCGGCCTCGGAAAAATCAACACTGTCTTCCCGCCTGATGATGCCGGCGTTGTTAACCAGAATGTCGACATGCCTTTGCGAAAATACCTCGCGTGCGGCCATCGGATCGGCGAAATCAAGCGTCATGGCTTCGGCATTTGAAATCATCCCAATGGTTTCGTCACAAGCCGAGCGACCAGCGCAAATGACATGCGCTCCTGCGCGGCCGAGTGCCACGGCGATCGCCTGACCAATGCCTGTATTCGCGCCCGTTACAAGCGCGGTTTGGCCATCCAGAGAAAAAGGGTTCACCGCAAGTCCTCCATAGCGACCATGTCAACGTCCTTGTAATCGACGTTATCGCCGCCCATGGCCCAGCAGAATGTGTAGCTGCCGGTTCCTGCACCGCAATGGATCGACCAAGGCGGGGACACCACGGCATCTTCGTTTTTCATCACAATATGTCGGGTCTCATCGGGTTGCCCCATGAAATGGAAGACGCGGTTTTCGTCGGCCAGATCGAAGTACATATATGCCTCCATGCGCCGGTCATGCAGGTGGGCAGGCATCGTGTTCCACACCGATCCGCCATGGAACATCGTGTATCCCATCACCAACTGACAGCTTTCCATGACTTCCGGGTGGACAAACATATAGATGGTCCGCTCGTTGGCTGTTTCCGCCGATCCCAGCTTGAGGCTTTCCGCGTCATCGATCGACACAAGGCGGTTTGGAAGTGATCGATGCGCAGGGGTGGAAACCAAATAGAAACGCCCGTTTTCACCGAACGTCACCGGACCGGTGCCCATACCGAGATACAGAATATCGCCGCGGCCCAGTTCGAATGTTTTATCCCCTGAAGTGATGTTCGCCGGTTCTCCGATATTCAGGATGCCCATTTCCCGCCGATCAAGGATCGAGGGCGTGCCTGCTTCCAGGACTTCGTCCAGAGTTAACGCGGCACCATCTGGCACAACCCCACCGACGATCATACGGTCGTAGTGCGTATATGTCAGGTTGATATGGCCGGGCTCGAATAGCCCTGCGATGTGAAAGTTTTCCCGCAGCTGCGTGGTGTCCATTGATTTTGTTTCGGACGGGCTAGCTGCATAGATCGTTTTGACGTTCAACATTTTTGTGCCTTTCAGAGAAAATCGTCGCGGCGGGGCGTGAAGCAATCCACCAGTGTTCCGGGTTCCAGGCAGACGCATCCATGCTTTGCCTCAGAAGGAATGACAAAACTGTCGCCAGCCGCGACTTCCGTTACTTTGTCGCCGACAGTGAAACGGAAGCGCCCACTCTCGACGTAGGTCGACTGGACATGAGGATGTGAGTGCAGAGAACCCTCTGCGCCTTTTTTTTCAAAGCGGAAGGCGACGACCATCAGGTTAGGATGATCTGCCAAAACCTGCCGGGTTACATCCGGGCCTGTCTCGACAATGGGAAACCGGTTCATTCTTCTTTCCTTTCCACGTTCATTCTTGGCATTTCCCTCGGTCGATTCACGGAAGGGCGCGCCAATCGCGACATGATGCAATTTACGACCGGTGGGATTACCGGTTGCACTTCTGCGACACTTACTAGTATGATAGTATACTAGTTGGCAATAGGAAAGACTCGTTTTGCTACATCCCACCTGGAGTACTTCCCTCGTTTGGTCGAGGTTTCTCGTTCATCGAACAGGGACATGGATGCTGGTCCCCAGATGGGGCATGTCTGGACCTAAAATGGGCAAACCCGGTTCTTGCTACGGGCATCGATCAGGGCTCACGAGTCTTGCTTCGGGTCAGGCCCCGAATTCTGTGATTGGCATGGCTGTAAGGTCTCAGCAGGGCCGGTCAGCTGATGGCGATTGTCAGCCAAATCCTGCCAGCGAGTCGATCTACACCGTATCTCGAGAGCCAGTGCGAAGGGCTTCTCGCCGTTCGTGCCAAGCTCACTCGATTTCCGGTAACGCGCGCCTTGCGCGGATCGGTTTGCAGCATAAGTAACATGATCCCTCGCTCGAAATTGGAGATATGCGATGACACCCAGTGACTTGAAATCGGCCCTCGGGTCCGGTCTACTTTCCTTTCCCGTGACGCCCTTCGGTTCAGGTGGAGAATTTAATCGGGGGCCGTACGAGAAACACCTCGATTGGTTGTCCGGATATGATGCGAAAGTCCTTTTCGCCGCAGGTGGCACGGGCGAGTTCTTTTCGCTTTCGCCAGATGAAATTCCGGAAATCATTGTTGCCGCGAAGGATGCGTCCAAGGGCACACCGATTGTGTCTGGCTGTGGCTATGGCACTGAAATGGCGGTTGAAATTGCCAAGGCCGCAGAAAAGAGTGGTGCCGACGGAATCTTGCTGTTGCCTCATTACCTGATTGATGCACCGCAGGAGGGGCTCTTTGCGCACGCCAAGGCTGTCTGTGATGCGGTAGGGGTTGGCGTCATGATCTACAACAGGGACAATGCAGTCTATCAGCCCGACACAATCGCCCGGCTATGTGATGAATGTGAAAATCTTGTGGGGTTCAAAGACGGAACTGGTGAGCTTGGCTTGGTTCGAGAAATCACTGCAAAAATGGGGGACCGATTGACGTATCTAGGGGGGATGCCAACCGCGGAGCTTTTTGCAGAAGCCTATCTGGGCGCGGGTTTTACCACTTACTCTTCGGCTGTCTTCAACTTTGTGCCAGGTCTGGCGATGGAGTTTTACACCGCCCTGCGGGCAGGTGAAAAAACCACAATGGAGCGGATTTTGAAAGGTTTCTTTTTTCCCTTCATGAAGCTCAGAAATCGACGTAACGGATATGCTGTCTCAGCCATCAAGGCCGGGGTACGCTTGTCCGGGTTCGAAGTTGGGCCGGTTCGCGCGCCGCTGACCGATTTGACGGCAGAAGAAGAGAAAACCCTCGGTGAACTGATAGAGGCGAACACGTAGGGATCTAAACTACAAGATCATTGGCGTGGCCAAACTGGAGCATTACGACTATGGTCGGGCCGCAGTAGCGAAAAATGAATGGGAACGGCTGAAGGCTGCATGCACTTCAGCCGTGAACCTTTTAACTGCTCATGAAAAAACGGATCTAGGCGTCCTGCTTTTAGCTAAAGCAGAGCTTCGGACCAGGTTTTTTGCAGGGCTTCACTCTAGCTTTCTTGGCGCGAGTTTTGTGCCCTGCAATTCTGTTCTCAGTCTTCAAAATACTCTTCGTAACTTTCGCGGAGCTTTTCAATAGTCCCGTCAAGGCGAGAGAGATGCCGCATGCCAACAGCAGC
>CAYFXM010000032.1:0-2708 GCA_964346965.1 uncultured Actibacterium sp.
ATGTGGAACGCCACGGCATTCTGGAGAAGACTGACGTCAAGTTTCTGGATGAACGTCACTTGCTGCGGATTATCGACAAGATTGTAACCCGTATTGGTCGTCGCATCGATGAGAGCCAGCCTTGGGTTGATGCTCGACTTGAGGACGGCAGCCGCGTAAACGCAATTATCCGCCCGTGTGCGATTGACGGACCTTCTGTTTCAATCCGTAAATTCGCGCGTGATCGGCTAACCATGCAAAAGATGATCGATATTGAGTCGCTCTCGGAAGACGCAGCGCTGCTTCTGAAAGGCCTCGTCGACGCCCGCCTCAATATCCTGATTTCTGGTGGTACAGGTTCTGGTAAAACAACAATGCTGAACGCGATGTCGAGCTATATCGACAACCGCGAACGGATCGTTACGATCGAAGACGCCGCAGAACTTCAACTGCAGCAGGAGCACGTGGTTCGTTTGGAGACCCGCCCGCCAAACCCCTCGGGCAATGGTCAAATTTTGCAGCGCGATCTCGTGAAAAACTCCCTGCGTATGCGCCCCGATCGCATTATTGTCGGCGAGGTGCGCGGTGCCGAAGCATTTGACATGTTGCAAGCTATGAACACCGGCCACGACGGCTCGATGACCACCGTTCACGCCAACTCACCCCGCGACTCGCTCAGCCGCGTGGAGCAGATGGTTATGATGAGTACAGCCGAACTGCCACACCGTGCGATCCGGTCGCAGATTGCTTCGGCTATCCATTTCGTGGTTCAACTCAGCCGCCTCGCCGACGGACGGCGCCGCGTGATGAGCATCTCTGAACTTACAGGCATGGAGGGTGACATCATTACCATGCAGGAAATTTTCAAATTCCAGCGCACGGGCAAAGACGAAGAAGGCAACGTCCTCGGTTATTTTACCCCCACCGGCATTCGCCCGCAAATGGCCGAAGAACTGATCGCAGCGGGTGTTGATCTCGACGCCATTTCGTTCCAACGGAAGGGGTAAGCTATGTTCGAGTTTTTTTTCTCAACAGTTATAGGCCAGAAGTTTATCGAGGTTCGGGATAGCCTGGCGGGTGTCGAAATCGGCAGCATCGATGCCCGTTTGATATTTTACCTCGGTATTTTCATGGGCATCCTCTTGCTCTGGGAAGGCATGCGACAGGTGCTCTCGCGCAGAGAGAACCAGCAAGAAGCCACCAGCCGTCGCATGAAGCTGATCAAATCTGGTAAATCGGTCGAGGAGGTTCTCTCTATTCTCAAGCCAGAACCGAAGAAAGGTATCTTTTCGAATCTTCCTTTCGTCGGCGACCTGCGACAAACTTTGCTTAGTGCAGGAATGACCATGGGCCCCTCCACCTTTGTTTTTGGGTGTCTGGTAGGGTTTGTCTTAACATCGGTGGTAGCAATAGCATTTACGACTGTTCAGATGGCGCTCGTGATCGGCTTTTCGCTCTTCATTTTTCTTCCAATCGTTCTGGTCCGAAATTCTGCCGAGAGGCGATTGGATAAGCTGGTCAAACAACTTCCGGACGCACTCGATCTGATGGCACGTGGCCTCAAAGTTGGCCACCCGCTCAACACAACTTTGGCCAGCGTTGCCAACGAAATGCCGGACCCGATTGGATCTCAATTTGGCATTGTCGTCGATCAGGTTTCCTATGGCGAAGAGCTTACGGATGCTATCAACGAGTTTGCTGACCGTGTCGATCAGGAGGATGCCCGTTACTTGGCCGCCAGCATAGCTCTCCAGCATGGCACGGGTGGCGACTTAGCAAGGGTGTTAAGCACACTTGGGAAAGTCATTCGAGCCCGGATTATCATGCGTCGCAAGATCAAAGCTGTGTCGGCGGAAGGGAGAATGTCCGCGGTCGTTCTGTCGATTATACCAGTCGTAATTTTTGGATTCGTGATGATTTCCAACCCTTCATATTACGGCGACGTTAGCGACGACCCGCTCGCGATGCCGGTAGCTGCTCTTGTGACCTTTTTTGTTGTCGCCAATGCACTTGCATTGCGCAAACTCGTTAATTTCCGGATTTGAGGAGAGACACCATGGAGATATTGACAGAATTCTTTGGTGATAGCCCGACCGGTGAGATTGTCTTTCTTTTAGGTATTGGAGTTGGGATATTCATCCTCATCTACGGGATCGCCAGCTCGCTGTCTGCCCGTAATGCGGCCGCCGCCCGTATGGATCCCAAGCGCGGAGGCCACTCGGTCAGCGTGCGAAACGACCTGCTCCGAATTGTCGATGTTGCGCCATCTGGTTTGGCCAGCTCTTTCGTCCCGGCCGACGAGGAAAGACGCAGTGAAATCCAAAGAGAACTTGCACGCGCGGGCATCAAAAGCCAGAACGCGGTGTTGAATTTCTACCTTCTACGTATTTTTCTTGGTTTGGGTTTGCCCGGAGCTTTTTTAGCGCTGAATGCGTTAGGTGAATCTGGTTTGTCGGAGGTACCAAGATTTGTTGCCCAGTATTTTACTGGTTACACAAATTCCAAAATGCTCCAAATCCTAGGGTTACTTTGTGCTATCGGTTATTTTATTCCCGAATGGTGGCTCCGCTCTCGCATCTCGGAGCGCAAACGCAAAATCGAAGAAGCCTTCCCTAACGCTTTAGACTTGATCCAAGTGGGCGTTGAAGCTGGCCTCGGGTTTGACGCAGCAATGACGAAAGTAGCGCAGGACATCCACCCTGTGGCTCCTGAACTCGCTGAAGAAATGA
>CAYFXM010000032.1:2718-17323 GCA_964346965.1 uncultured Actibacterium sp.
CAAAGCGAAATTCAGGCTGGTCGAAGCCGGGAAGATGCGATGACAGCAATGGCGCGCCGCACTGGTGTCGAAGAGATCAATTCCTTTGCTAGTGTGATCCTACAGAGTATGCAATTCGGCACACCAATCACTGACGCGCTCATGACCTTTGCGGAAGAAATGCGCACGTTCCGCGAATTGAAAGCGCAAGAAAAGGCTAATAAGCTCCCTGTTCAAATGTCCGCAGTTCTGGCGATGTTCATGTTGCCAGCGATTGTAATGCTCTCTCTTGCACCTGTGGTGATCCGCTATATTCGCTACTTCGCCGAATAAGGCTGAAATTTGACGAGAAGGGGTTCGCAAAACAGTTGCGAACTCTCTAGCCAACCTTTTCCCTACCCGAGATAAATGAACAATGCGCCCCAAAATATGGTGCATTCTGGGCCTAATCGAATCGCCTCGATCAATTTACAGCTGTGGTTTGCTCACGCCATCGCGAAAACAGTCCCACCAAAAAGGTTCAATAGTTGCCGTAGAGTAAGGAAATCTGGACACAAACAAGCCGGTCTCTCCACTTTTCCTTGACTGTCCGCTTACACAACGAAACAATCGAACCGTTAATACTCTGTTTACTGACGTAACTTTTAAAAATAAGTCCAAAGACAAGGGCTAACTTAAAAATTGGGGCGGTCTGCTCTGCCCCGGGATGCGAGTTCGGTTCGATTATGACAAGTGATGTGATTACCAGTCCGCTGCCGCCGACGCTGGATTTTGACAGCGTTATGGAAGGTATGCTCGCGCTCAGTGAAGCGCTTCACGATCAGAATGACTTCGACAACAGTCTGCGGCACCTCGCCCGCAACCTCGAGGTTGAGGCGCTGGCGCTGTCTCGGTGTTACCATCTCGATCAAAGCAGCCGCCTGATCGCGGGCTTCGACTTCGCCGAAAACGATCCGACAGCCGCGCAACTACGTCGGTCATTCGCCTATGACTTCTCGTTTTGCACAGACGGGCTGATTATGCAGGGCATGTATATCTCGACAGCGAAGGCTGGGAAGACAGAGCCCGATAGCATCGGTCCCGAGCTCACGGCTTGGATGGAGCGTCGCTTCACCAAAGACTGTGTCTTTGTTTGTCTGGGTGGTGCTGCACATCATTCGGATTTCCTCGAACTGCACTTCAAACGACCGATCTGCGACAACGAAGTTGCTGGCATCGAGTTCTTTGCCGATCGCATCTCCCGTCTGTGGAAACTGCGTCATCCTGGCCTGATTGCGAAGAAACTGTCCGAGAGATCACATCCGCGCGGTTCGAAGATGGTCAGCGACCTTCTGGACATCACCAACCCTGCCAAGCTGACCCGGGCCGAGTTTCGGATCTGCTCTCTGATTTCACGCGGCTTGTCTGTTCGCTCGATCGCCGAGGAACTATCGCTGTCCCTGACCACGGTGCGTGGCCATTTGCGCACGATCTACCAAAAGACAGAGACAGAAGGCTTTTACGGCCTTGCACATTGCCTCGTTCATCAGAAAACAATGCCAGCAATGGAAAACGATATCCGCCACACTGCCTGATGGGCCTGTTCGAGCAGCTCTACCCGCTTTATGCGTTTTTTCCCGTGCTCGCGTTAACCGCGTTCAGCGACCTGCGATACATGAAGATTCCCAATGCTCTGCCGTTAATCGGTATAGCCATCTTCATCGCAGCTGCCCTGTTTTACCTGCCCAAAGATATCGTCATGGCGCGCGCCGCAGCTGGCGGGATTACCTTCGTCATCTGCTTTGTGCTTTTTATGTTCCGTATTTTTGGCGGCGGTGACGCCAAAATATTACCGGTCCTGTTTCTGTTTATCCCAACGCCGGCACTTTCAGTTTATCTCTTGGGATTCTCCGCAATGATGCTGGCGGGAATGGTCGGAATTTTCCTTGTTCGCCAGATTGTTAACCGAGACTCCGCAACTTGGGTTTCGATGAAACCGGGGGCCGGATTTCCGATGGGGATTTCGATTGCGCTCTCTGGATTTGTTCTACCGGTGACACTTCTCAGCGTCGGCACGGTGATCGGCTTCGGATAAAAATCAGATCCTATCGGGCTTACTTGTACGTGCCAGCAAGATAACGGCCATCAACCCGACCCCCATGACCAGAAGCGCAGCGGGAGAGGCATCGCCCAGATCCTCGAGCGAGGCTTTCTCGTACACTCGGGTCGCCAAGGTGTCATAGTTAAAGGGACGTAGCAGCAACGTCGCGGGCAGTTCCTTCACGCAATCGACGAAGACAAGCAGAAGGCCGGTTCCAACTGATCCACGGATCAACGGCAGATAAACCGACAGCAATGTGCCCCGCGCCGATCGACCAAGCGAGCGCGCCGCCATCGGCAGGCTTGGCGAGATTCGCCCCATAGCGGACTCGGTCGAGCCTTGTGCGACCGCGAAGAAACGAACCGCATAGGAGTAGACGAGTGCGAAGGCAGTGCCCGTGAGGATCAGTCCCATATCGAATCCCAGAAGATGCTCTGCCCCATCGGCAAGAACATGGTCTGCCTTGGCCAACGGGATCAGGATACCAACGGCAAGAACAGCTCCGGGCGCGGCATAACCGATTGTAGTTACCGGCAATAACAGTCGTGGCAGTCGCTGGCCGCTTAAGCGAACGCCGTAAACCAGAAACAGCGCCGCGACCACGGTCAGAAGGGCGGCGGCCCCTCCAACAACCAGCGTGTTAATCAAGGCCCGCACCAAGCCCGGTTCAAACCAACTGTCATTCGTAACCGCGTGGGACAGGATCACACCAACTGGCAGGATAAACCCCATTGTGAAAGGAAACAGGCATAGGCCGGTGGCCAACCAGCCCGTGGCCCCCTTCAAACGTTTCAAGACGATTGGGCGCGGTTGGCGGCCCGGGTTGTGAAACCTCAACTTGCGACGGCTGACCTTTTCCAGCGTCATCAAGAACAGGACAAGGATCAAAACAACGCTGGCAATTTGCGCTGCTCCACCGGCGTTTCCGCTTTCCAACCAGACCGAGAAAATCCCGGTGGTCAGGGTCTGGACAGCAAAGAACTCGACCACGCCGAAGTCGTTTACTGTTTCCATCATGACAATTGCCGCTCCGGCGGCGATGGCTGGTCGGGCCAGCGGCAGACCCACGCGCCAGAACCGTCCGAAAGCGCCCGCTCCAAGCGCCTGCGCGACTTCGTAAATGCTACCCGATTGTTCGCGGAATGCGGTGCGCGTCAGAAGGTAGACATAAGGGTACAGCG
This sequence comes from uncultured Actibacterium sp., assembly GCA_964346965.1. Taxonomy (GTDB): domain Bacteria; phylum Pseudomonadota; class Alphaproteobacteria; order Rhodobacterales; family Rhodobacteraceae; genus Actibacterium_B. The sequence goes on from CAYFXM010000032.1 coordinate 5,959, forward strand.
CTGAAGACAGCACAAGGATCGCCCCTCCACGAGAGCGAATTTCGGGAAACCAGTAATCGCGTGAGCTTTGCCAGCCAAATAGCTCTCGCATAAAGGTTTGTACCGGTCCGGCGTACTCCAGAAAATCAACCAGAGCATAGGCTCCGACATAGGCTGGAATCGCCAGCGGCAGTAACAGCAACCACTCCAACCAGCGCGACAGGGGAAACCGATACATCGACAAAAGCCATGCCGCCCCTGCCCCTATGGCTGCGGACAGCCCCCCCACTGCGATCATCAGCGTAACCGTATTGCCCAGATAGCGTGTTAAGGTCGTGCGGATCAGGTGCGGCCAGATGTTTTCAACCGGGTTGAAGGCCATCCAGATCACCGACAGGATCGGCATCAACACCAGCAAGGCAATCACAACAGCACCCACAGACCACGGATCGATGTTGGACAGCCGCCATGACCGGCGCTTTGTGGTTTGTTTTGCGATTGTCATGTGTTGCACCTATCCGAATGATGTTTACCTGTCCAGAAAGGCTGGTGTAACCAAGCACAACGCTGAATCCACAGGCAGGTATCCAGATGAAATTCGTCTATCACTTTGGCGCACATTGCACCGACGAAGACCGCCTGCTGAAATGTCTCTTCAAAAGCCGCGGCGCGCTGGCCGACCGTGGGATCAATGTCTCAGGCCCGGGCCGGTATCGTCCCCAGCTTCGGGCGGCCGTGAAAGAGTTGCGCGGCACCCCAGCTCCGCAGGCCCAGCAAGACGCGCTTTTGGATGAGATCCTCATCGCCGAAGGCGCCGAACGAGTCATTTTCTCACATTCCGCCTTTTTCAGCAGCGCTGGCGGCGCCATAGGAATGGGACGTTTCTATCATCGGGCTGGCGAACTGGCACAGGGCTACGCACGCCTCTTTCCCGACGACGACGCAGAGTTCTTCTTTGCCATCCGTGATCCAGCCAGCTTTATCCCAGCTCTCTTCGCGCAAAGCGGTGAAGCAGATTTCCAAAATTTTCTGATGGGGCTGGAGCCGATGACAATGCGCTGGTCCGAAACCATCACACGCATTCGTCGCTCCGCGCCGAATGTTCCCCTGACGGTCTGGTGCAACGAAGACAGCCCTGTCATTTGGCACGACATTCTGAACCGCATGGTTGGAATTGATCCCGACGTGACTCTGCGCGGCTCTTATGACTTTCCGGCGGAACTAATGACACAGAAGGGCACCGACGCCCTGACCGCGCTTTTGAAGACTTCACCGCCCGAAAACGCGGAACAGCGGCGCGAAATGTTGACTGAGTTGCTCGATTTCCATGGCCGGCCAGAGTCACTGGAAGAAGAGATCGACCTGCCTGGTTGGCCGCAAGAACTGATGGACGCCTTGTCAGAGCAATACGATGCGGACCTTGTCCGCATCGCTGAAATCGACGGGGTCACGCTTCTAACCCCGTGACGATTACATCCCAAGCGCTTCTTTATACATGTCGAGGATCGCTTCTTCTTCAGCGATCTCGTCACGGTCACGCTTGCGCAGCGAGATGACTTTGCGCATGACCTTGGTGTCATAGCCACGCGACTTGGCCTCGGCCATCACCTCTTTCTGCTGATCGGCGATATCCTTTTTCTCGGCCTCCAGACGCTCGTACCGTTCGATGAACTGTCGCAGTTCGTCTGCGGTCACACGGTAGCTGGTATCGCTTACTGGAGTATCCATATCTGCCTCTGCTCTGCTTGATGGTCCCCCATCGGATAGCGCCCACACGGCCCCGCCGCAAGCCCTGCTCTTGCCTTGGGCGCCCGCATCGTCTAGGCGCTTGGAACGTAGTTGCAGGAGGCGAATATGGATTGGCTGGTCTGGACCGGTGCAGCGGTGTCACTCGTGGGCCTTGCGGGGCTGATCTATTGCATTTCGATCGCCATGCGCGCCAAGCGCCAAGGCCTGTCAGGCGAGGATATGCACACGAAACTTAAGGGTATCGTAGCATTGAACATGGGCGCATTATTTGTCTCAGCGCTTGGCCTGATGATGGTCGTGCTCGGGATTATGCTGGGTTAAGCAACCGGCATTCGCGACAGACTTTGGAAAGTCTCACCTTCCTTAATCAGAGCTGCAAATAGGGGTGACGGGGTCCACAGATCCGGATCCTCGGTCGTCAGATGTTGAAGCCGCCTCTGTACTTTTAGAAGCCCGCGCTCGTCGGCCCATTGCATTGGCCCACCTTTCCAGCGGGGAAAACCCAGCCCCTTGACCAGCGCGGCGTCAATGTCCGATGGCCGCGCCACGTGACCTGCCGCAACCAGCCCTGCCCCGACATTGGCCATGGCAAGCAGGCCCTTCTCGATAATCTCGTCCTCGGTCACCTCACGGGGAGGAATTTGGAATTTCTCACGCAATTCTACCAGCATCTGCAGCACGTCATCGTCGCTCACAGACTGCCCCGATGGCCGGTCGTGACGGTAATAGCCCAAACCGCGTTCCGTTCCGGTGCGCCCTTGCGCCAGCAGAGCTTGCCCGAGAACGCCGCCTCCTAAAGCTCCGTCAATTCCTCGATCGTCCAACAGTCGGTATGGTCCTTCAACCATCCCGAAACCATGATAAGCCGCGTCTACCTGGTATGGAGACGCCCCCTCGACCACAAGGAAATCCGCAGCGCGAAGAGCCGCCGTTGCCAGTGTGTCCAGAACCGACTGTTCAGAAGCCTCTGAGATCAAAAGCGTCTTTCCCAGACGCAATAGAAGGCGCCCAGCCAATACCCTGGCCCGCGCCGAGCAGTCTTTGTCGACATTCAGTTCCAACAGCGGAGAGACCAACACCGGCCCGGTACTCCGAAGAGACATCAGGCATGGCATATCTTGCCGAGATGACACATCCTCTGCTCCGCTGATGATCACGGGCATGTCTGCGGGTGCTTCGCTGGCGAGCCGATCCAGCAAGTGATCAGCGCGGTCAGTATCTTGAGGTAGTGGAGCAAAGACCAGGTCCATCGTCGGAATCGCCTGCCACTCGGTTACCCCGGACAAAGCATCGAGATTAGGTTCCAATCCAACATCTGTATCTGCAAGACGAAGAACCAGTTGGCGGGTCTTTGACAGCGCGCCTTCATCTGGAGCGATCAACTGGACCGCGACCTCGGCCGAAAGCAGGGCCACAGACAGCTCAGCCGCAGAAACACCGCTACCAACGACAGCGACACGCTGGATTGGAGTGTCGGGCAATTCGGTCTGCGCGGCGGCCTGCTCCAGCGCATGTTCGGCCCGAAACACGTGCCGCAAGGCGCGCGACTGGGGTGATCGCAGAGATTCTTCGAATTTGTCTGCCTCGAACTCCAGCCCCGCACCAAAGGGTAGAAGCTGCGCAGCTTCAACGCAGTCCACGATCAGGCCGGAAGCCGGCAAGCGGTCGGCGTCAGTCCGCTCTCGTGCCTCGACCAGTGCCGCCGCATAGGCGGCTGGATCCGCAAACCCATCTTGTCGCAGGCAGGTGGGACGTGGACCAAGTTCTTCCTCGATCAATGAGCACGCAAAGGTCTTTGCAGCCTGCAACGCACTTTGGTCTGTCAGCAGGTCCACCAAACCCATCTCTTCTGCCGACCGGGCGGACAAAGTGCGGCCTGACATCAACAGGTCCAATGCCACTTCCGCTCCCACGAGATGCGGTAACCGCTGTGTCGACCCGCCCGAGGGCACCAGCCCGAGCGTCACCTCTGGCGCACCAAGAACAGCTGTCTGGTCAGCCACCCGATAATGTGCCGCCAGCGCCAGATCGAATCCATGCGCCAGAACCAGCCCCTGTAACGCTGCGACAACGGGCTTTGGCGACGCTTCCATCGCCTGGCAAAGTTCCCTCACGGCGCGCGCTGTCTGGGCGCGATCCAGAAATACAGTTTCATGGTCAGCAGAGAAGCACCCACCACCGCCAGCAAGGACAATCACCTTGATCGACGGCTCGCGCAGGGCGGACCGAAGGGTGTCGAGCACACGTCGGCACAACCCGGGTTCAAGCGTATTAACGGGGGGGCTGGCAAAGCGGATCAGGCCGATCTGTTCGTCAATGACACTCAGCTCGACGACCTGATTCACAACACCCTCCGAACAGCGCCTTGTACAAAGATAGACGCAGAGTCTAACAACCCCGAGGCTTGCCCCGGGGCGTTGAGTTTAGTCTAGCGAATTCTGACAGAGGTGCAAACGACCTGACAGTGGTCAGATCGGCATATTGTCGTACATGTCGTCCGCTTCTTCCTGCTCCAATTGATCGACGAATTTCAGCAGGTCGTCAGGAACAGGCAAGCCAAGTGTGCGCATTTCCTGAATTTTTTCGCGCAGCTGTTCCTGAAGAATATGCCGGTCCTCCGGACGTTTCTCGATTTCTTCCAAAAGCATCAAAGCTGCTGCACGAAGTTGTTCAAAAGCCATTTCGGTCCTCCCGATATCATCGACCGTTTGAGTGCCGGATAAGACGTTCTTTGATCTAATTCAATCCGCTGCGCAATAATTTACCAACTTAGCGTCGGAAATAATCGCAACCGGAAATCGGAGTGGAACAAAGTATACGCCTTTCGTCGTAGTCTGCACTGATAATACACGTAAAAACGCACCACATTGACACACATCAACTTTAACGCCACCACACGAATTGAGAAGCCCTCGCAGCCTCGCAGACCTGCATTTCTGCTAATTTGCCCAATTATTAATCGGTTTGTGACACGGTTTTATGACGGAAAAGGGTGAAAACTGACGCTGCGGCATCTTGCCTTATCCGCGCGCATGGGCTTTTTTGCTCGAAACGTGACTGGAGACCCCCAATGGACATCCGCCCTCTAACCGATGATTTCGCAGCCGCACCGCAGATAGAGCCGTCGGACATGCCAGCCATTGCCGAGGCTGGTTATACGACCATCATTTGCAATCGCCCCGACAGCGAGATCACCCCGGACCTGCAGGCAGAGGCGATGGCAAAGGCCGCCGAAGAGGCTGGGCTGGCCTTTCACACGATCCCCGTTGGGCATGGGGGTATGACAATGGATATGCTCGACGACACTTCGAAAATACTCGAAAGCGCCACGGGACCGGTTCTGGCATACTGCCGTTCGGGCACCCGGTCGACCCATGTCTGGGCCTTCACAATGGCTGGGCGGATGTCGGCTGACGACATTATCGCCGCAGCGGCCAAAGGAGGCTATGACATCGAAGGCGCGCGCGCGCAGATAGAACAGCTTGCGTCGACGCGTTAGCTGCTCTTTCGCTCCGGCATATCAACTGGGAATGTCACGCGGAAAGCTGCCCCGCCCTGCCCCGGCAGGTAATCGATATCACCGCCCAGGTTGACCATAATTTCTTTACAGATCGCCAGCCCCAGACCAGCGCCGCCTGCCGCTGCCTGATCGCTGAGGCGTGAGAATTTCTCGAAGATGATCGCCTGGCTCTTGGTCGGGATGCCACTACCATTGTCGATGAAATCCGCCGTCACCATATCGCCTTTGCGGCGGACGACGATCTTCAGGCGCGGATACTCGGCATCGCAATATTTCCTCGCATTGGCGATCAGGTTGATAAAGACTTGGCTTAACCGGTCGGTGTCGGTGCGGATGACGATATCCTCTTGCGACTTGTCGCGGGAATAGACCATATCGGCTCCGTCTTCCATCGACGAGGTTGCGGTGAACGCTTTGTCGATCAGGTCCGACACGTTGCCATGCTGCGCGTTCAGCGTCACGGTACCACGCTCAAGAACACTCAGGTCCAGAAGGTCGTCCAACAGGCGTGTCAGACGGATCGCCTCGTCGTGGATAATGTTGGAATAATGGTGCTGCTCTTCCGTTGTCAGCCCCTCGGTCTCCATCAGGATTTCCGAGAACGCCCGAATCGAGGTCATCGGCGTCCGCAATTCGTGGCTGATCTGGCTGAGGAATGCGTCCTTCTGAACGGAGAGCTCGGTCAGCTTCTCGTTAGCTTCCTGCAACTGAAGGGCGGTGCGGGACAGTTCTTCGGATTGCACTTCCAACTGCGTCGAATATTCAAGGATCTGCGCGGTCTCATCTGCCACCGCCATCAGGTCTTCGACCGAGACAGATGACCGCCCAACAATCTGGCTGACCATCGCGTGAGCGGTTGCACCCCCGACAGAGCCAGACAGCTCTCGCTCCAGCTCCTCAAGAAATTGCGGAGTGATTTCAGGCAGGTAACCCTGCTTCCCTTGGTCCTGCGCTGAATCTCGGAACAAGGCCTGTGCGTCATCCGGTCCAAGAATACGCTGCGCCATCATCAGCAGGTCTTCTGCCTCGGCCCGGCCCTTGGTCCATGTCCACGTGGCTCGCGAATGGTCGAAAACGTTGACAAATTGTGCACCTTGAAGACGTTCCATCGGCGACGGGAAACTGAACAGTGACGCACCGAAAAACGAGAAGCTGTTTAATGTAATGCTCCAGAACAAAGCATGGACCAGAGGGTCAAGGTCGTTGACGCCAAACAGCGCATGAGGGCGCAGCCAAGCCAGACCGAACAATCCGTTGTCAAAAATTTCGACGGTCAGGATTCCACCGGGGCCGAAACTGGGCAGGAACAGGGTATATGCCCAGATCACGAAACCAACCGACAGACCGGCGGCTGCTCCAACCCGTGTCGCCCCGCGCCAAAAGATGCCGCCGAGAAGCGCCGGTAACACTTGCGCCACACCTGTAAAAGAGATCAATCCGATGGCTGCAAGCGCCTCGGTTCCGCCGGTCAGTGCGTAATAGGCATAGCCCAGCACCAGAACCGCTGCGATTGAGATGCGGCGTGCGCGAAGAACGAGGTTGCGGACGTCACCAGAAATAGTCGCCGACGCCCCCTGCAGACGCAGGAACAAGGGCATAACGATGTGGTTGGAAACCATGGTCGACAGGGCAATCGCAGCCACAATCACCATGGATGTCGCAGACGAAAATCCCCCCAGAAACGCCAGTGTCGCCAAACCGTTCTGACCGAGGCTGAGCGGAATCGAAAGAACGAACAGGTCCGGGTTGCTGTCTGCGGGCATCAACGACAAGCCAATCACCGCAATTGGTACAACGAAAAGGCTGATCAGCATCAGGTAGAGCGGAAAGGCCCAAGACGCTGTGGCCAGATGGTCTTCATCCGCGTTTTCAACAACCAAGACCTGGAACATCCGCGGCAGGGTAAAGATCGCTGCAGCAGACAGGAAAGTCAGACCAACCCAACGACTGGAGCTGATCTGGGATTGAGCAATGGGGCTTTCCGCAATCCGCTCGACCATATCAACCGGACCGCCAGCGACACCCCAGACAACGAAGACGCCGATTGCCAAGAGAGCGACCAGCTTCACGACGGCTTCAACAGCGATGGCGATCACAACGCCGTGGTGGCGTTCGTTCGCATCAAGGTTCCGGGTGCCAAACAGAACCGTAAACACCGCAAGCCCCGCCGCGACCCACAAGGCGGTCGCCTTTTGATCACTTGGAAGCCAAACCGCGCCTTCGGCACCTGCAAAAACAGTGAATGACAGGGTAACTGATTGAAGTTGCAGCGCAATATAGGGTGTTGTTCCGATCACGGCGATCAGCGTCACCATGACTCCCAGCATATTCGACTTGCCGTAGCGCGACGAAATCAGGTCAGCGATTGACGTGATCCGCTGCGTTTGTCCGATCCGAACCAGCTTGCGTAGAAACCACCACCAACCGACCAGAACCAGCGTCGGTCCAAGGTAAATCGTGACGAACTCCAACCCCGATCGTGCGGCATACCCAACCGCCCCATAGAAGGTCCAGGCGGTACAATAGACTGACAGTGAAAGAGTATAGACCAATGGAGAGCGCAGCCACCCGCCATGTCCCCTCGCGGCCCGACGTTCCGCAAGAAACGCCACAAGAAACAGGAAGACGACATAGGCAAAACAGATCCCGACGAGAAGATTGAACGAGATCACCCGTGAGGCTCCTCTTCACGTTCGGCGGCGGCCTGACGTTCCAAAGCGCGGGCAACCAGTGCGGTCATCAGGATGATCACTGCCCAAGCAATGAAGAAATAGACCAAGAGCATCGCTAGGTTGTTGCTAAAACGGTCATTTCCCAACAAGGGAACCATGAACAGGAAGAGCCCCAAAACCGGGGTGAGCCGCGCCATATCCTGCAACCGCCGACGGCGATAACTTTGCTTTTCAAGAAAAACCGGGCTCTTCACGCGTCTGCCAGTTCTCGCACCGCGGCAAGAACATCTGCGTTCGAGAAGGGTTTACTCATGAACCGGCTGACGCCAAGCTCCTCGGCGCGAGTACGGTCCTTGGTCTGGCCCTTGGCCGTCAGCATCAGCACAGGGGTCGTGGCATAGTCGTCGGAATTGCGGACATCATTGAGAATGTCGAATCCGCTACGCCCCGGAAGCATGACATCCAATATGATCACGTCCGGTTTTTTCTCGACGATCTTTTCAAAAGCCGTCTTACCGTCCGAATGTGTATGCACTGCCCAACCGTCCCGTGACAGGATGAACCGGATCGCTTCGATGATATTCGGCTCATCTTCGATCAATAGAACGTCTTTGCTCATACGAGCGCCCTCCTATGGCGTTTCACCGCCGCCCTTGTCCCAAGCCGGGCTTTTGTTGGATCAACTATCACCAAGAAGCTGCCAAGTGTCAAAACCCATCCGCAAGGATTGAGGGCTCGCGCCGTGCGGCACAATCGCGCCGATCGCAAATCCGGCAACTTGTTCCGACGTTCTGGCGAGCTGAAGGCTCGACCTCACGCCCCTCCAGCGGGAAGAATAACATCAACGCCCGAAGCACCTGCGGCTCGTCAAAGCTCTCTGGATTGATCGAATAGCAGATAGCAAATACTTCGAACAAATCCTCGCTGCGTGATCCGACCGAGACCACCTTGTGAATGGGCATCATAGGGTGGGTCAGCGCCTCATAGAGCGGCCAAAGAGGGCACGCGGCGCTGAATCGCGGCAGGGTAAAGCCCTCAATCTCCTTGCGATATGTCAATGTGCCCGAGCTGTCACATTCGACCAGCCCCACGGGGCGGCCCAGCTTTTCTTGTGGAATTGTCGCGAGGCGACGCAAAACTGTTGGCAGGCCGACCTTAAACTCCGACGCGATGCGAGAGGGATTTAAGTCGCCGTCAGACACGGCTTCAAGAAGGGAAGGCAACGGCAACCTCTCGGCATCTGTCTGGTAAGCACGCAGATAGTTTTCGGCCAGTTCCAACGCTGGCGTGGATTTCAGGTCGATATCATCGACGATCAAGCTGTGCACGTCCGGGGGATCGCGTCCTTCCAATTCGGAAACGTGGAACTCGCGCGCTTTGAGAAAGGCGCCGACTTCTTCCTGTGGCGAGCTTCGCAGCTCAGATTCGTCGTTACCTCCATCCAGATAGGCCACCAAAGCCTGCGCCCCATCGGCAAGACGCTGGCTTTCCTCATACATGTTACGGTGGAACCTCTCTCGCCATTCTCGGTCGATGTCCTGCGTCTCATTCAGAATCGCTGCGGTTGAGCGGATCGCGGTCACAGTGGAAAGGATCTCGTGTAGTGACTCGGGTAGGAAGGGATCGTGCGTCATCCGCTCTGTCAAAAGCGCGACAGTGCGTTCCAGATCATGAATCCTCCGGTGACTTTCAGCTAATAGTTGCGCCCATCCCGGAAATCGCCCAACGAACTCTTCGATTCTCGGCAGTTCGCTTTCAGCTTCTGCGTGTCCTGCCGTAGCGTCACGCAAGCCCGCAATCAATGTGGCACCGGCACCTTCGGTCAAAACGTTGGTGTCCACATCAAGCTGCCGGGCAATATCAACCAGAAGCTTACCACCGATTTTACGTCGGTTGTGTTCGATAAGGTTAAGATAAGAAGGGGAAATTCCGACCGAGCGCGCAAGTTCGGCTTGCCGCATTTTCAGAACTGTGCGGCGTTCGCGGATACGACTTCCAACCAATGCTGACTTAGGCATTTGCCCTCACTTTGTACGATTTCCCCATTTGGCCGCCCAAAAATAAACAAGATTTTTCTTCAACCAGTAACTGTTTTTACAAACCGTTGCGACAGCCAAACGCAATCTAGGTCAAATGTACCTATCGGCTTCGTAGCGGAATGACGGGCCTGCAGGAGGAGCCAGCAGCCTGAAGTTGAGGAACGGGAGTTGAACATGGCAAACACCAACATGACTCGTCGCGGTCTGCTGAAAACCAGCGCGACAGCCGGAGCAGGCCTGGCCTTGCCCACCATCTTTACCGCACAATCCGCTGCGGCTTTCACCAACGAGCCGACCGGCCGTGCGGTGACCTTGGGACTGAACGTTCCGCGTTCTGGCCCCTATCGCGACGAGGGCACCGATCAATTGTTCGCATTCCAACTGGCGATCGAACATCTGAACGGCGATGGCGACGGCGGCATGTTGAACACTTTCTCGTCCAAAGCCCTGCGCGGCAACGGCATTCTGGGCAAGAAGGTTAACTTCGTAACAGGAAACACCGAAACCAACGCCAAGGCCGCTCGCGCCTCTGCCGAACGCCTCATTAAGAAAGAAGGCGCCCTGATGGTTACAGGCGGTTCGTCCTCTGGCGTGGCCATCGCGGTACAGGAAGTCTGTCAGGACGCAGGCGTTGTCTTCATGGCTGGCCTGACCCACTCGAACGACACTACCGGCAAGGACCGCAAGGCCAACGGATTCCGTCACTTCTTTAATGCCTACATGTCGGGGGCAGCTCTGGCACCCGCCCTTGCCGCAGAATACGGCATGGATCGCAAGGCTTATCACCTGACCGCCGACTATACTTGGGGCTGGACACAGGAAGCTTCGATGGTTGCGGCGACCGAGGCTCTGGGCTGGGACACCGTGAACACCGTTCGCACCCCGTTGACCCAAACCAACTTCAAGAGCTTCCTCGAACCGGTCATGGACAGCGGCGCCGACGTACTGGTCCTGAACCACTACGGCGGAAACATGGTCAACTCGCTGACCCAAGCCGTTCAGATGGGTCTGCGCGATATGCAGCGTAACGGCAAGAACATGGAAGTTGTGGTTCCGCTGTATTCGCGCCTGATGGCACGGGGTGCCGGCGAAGCCGCAATCGGTGTTTTGGGTTCAACCAACTGGCACTGGACCCTGCCCAACGAAGGATCGCGCGCATTTGTAAAATCCTTCGGCACCAAATACGGTTTCCCGCCGTCGCAGGCAGCTCACACCGTGTATTGTCAGACCCTGCTCTATGCTGACGCCGTCGAACGCGCAGGCAGCTTCAACCCCTGTGGTGTCGCCAACGCGCTCAGCAACTTCGAGTTCACCGGTCTGGGCAACGGCCCGACCCTGTATCGCGGTGCAGATCACCAGTGCTTCAAAGATGTTCTGGTCGTCCGCGGTAAAGCGAACCCAACCTC
>CAYFXM010000033.1:0-17256 GCA_964346965.1 uncultured Actibacterium sp.
ATCAAATCGCGGATGTTCTTACGGATCTTGCACGGCAGAACACCTTGCCCCGTGCGGATGCGTTGGCCGATCAGATTGTGAAGGCTCTGCAGCAATCCGCCGGCCCTATGCACAAACATCCTCGATTAGAAGCGAGTTTCTCGGTGCTAAAGGCGGCGGAAGTGCCGTCGGTTCTGTTGGAACTTGGCTTTCTGTCAAACGCCGAGGATCTTGCACGGTTGAACGACGCGACATGGCGGGCGCAGTCCCAGAAAGGCATTCTTATCGCCTTGCAGAGATGGGCCAAGGAAGACGCTGCAATCGCTGAAAAACTTAGACGCTAGTCCTTTTTCGGCACATCCAGATCGAGTGCATCTGGCAATCCGGGTCCTCCGGGACGAAACAGATTTCTTCGAACCCGTTTTCATCCAGAAGTTCACGATAATCCGTTGGGTTTAGGCTTGAGTGATAGATCGGCTTGCCCCCGACCTCGCCTATGGGTTCGCCGGCGGCGGGTCCGCTAGTGAACATCAGGATGGCATCTGGGGCTGCGTGGGAAGCGAAGATGGGAAACATCTTGCGCTGATCATCAGGTGAAAGATGAAAAAAACTGTTCCATGCCAATATGATATCGAACGTTTTTCCCAGTTCGAGCCCGCGCATATCCGCGTGGACTGCTTCAGCGTTCGGTAAGTTCTTGCGGAAAAGGTCAATCATTGAAACCGCCCCGTCGACCCCGGTCACTTCGGCGCGGCGATCAGTCAGATACTGCGCCAGCGGGCGACCCGAGCCGCAGCCAAGGTCCAGTACCCGCCGGCCCGGCGCGTGGTTCAGAGCCCGGTCCAGCCAGCGGCGTTCGAACAGGGTTTTGTCACGCTCGCGGTCAAATCTTGCGGCGACGGACTGATAGGTATCGAGGACGGATTCTGCATTCATATGCTTCGCGCTACGCTTGTGTCGGGGGTCCTGCAACCCCATCTTACGGGTGAGAGTTAAAAATGGCGTGAAACTGCCAATTCTCCCCGTTGTCGGTTTTGACGCTGAGCGGGGCAGGGCGTATATAGGCGCGGTGTAAACAAGGGGTCACGCGTGCTCAGGTTCATCTTCTCCTTTTTTGGGGCGATTTTTTCTTTCATCACCATTGGTATGGCGATGGCCGCCTTGGTCGTGGGCGCAATCTTTTGGTTTTACAGCCGTGACCTGCCGAACCACGACGAACTGGTGAACTACGCCCCCAAAACGATCAGCAAGATCTACTCGGGCGAAGGTCGTCTGATGGACGAGTTCGCCACCGAACGTCGTCTGTTCGCCCCCATCGAGGAAATCCCGGACGATGTGAAGCACGCCTTTATCTCGGCTGAAGACAAGAATTTCTATACCCATCAGGGCTATGATGTGCGCGGCATGGCTGCGGCCTTTATCGAGGCGGTAAGAACCCGTGGGCAGAGCCTGCGCGGCGCATCAACGATCCCGCAGCAGGTGGCGAAAATCTCGTTCCTCGGCAGTGAACGCACGGCAGAGCGGAAGATCAAAGAGATCATCCTCGCCAGCCGGATGATCGACTCGCTTGGTCGCGACAAGGTGTTGGAGATTTACCTGAATGACATCGACCTTGGCGTGCGCAGCTTCGGTGTTCGCGCCGCAGCGCAGAGCTATTTCAACAAGACTCTGGACCAGTTGGAACTGCATGAAGCCGCCTTCCTCGCCGTTCACCCCAAGGCCCCGTACAGCTATCGACCTCACAATCCCAACGAATATCAGAAGGCTTTTGACCGCCGGAATTTCGTGCTGCGCGAGATGTATGAAAATGGCTACGTTACCCAAGACGCATACGAGGTCGCCAAGGATACACCAATCAAGACGGTTCAGACCGGTGACTTCCCGCCTTTCCGCGACAGCCTTCCCCCGCGGGATTACTTCACCGACGAAATTCGTCGGCAGTTGAGCAAGGACTTCGGGCAAAGCCAGTTCTTTGAAGGCGGTCTGACCATTCGTGCCACCGTCGATCCGGAGTTGCAGGTCGAAGCGGCCACTGCTTTGCGGGCCGGGCTAGAAGAATACGACCGTGCGCAAGGTGTCTGGCGCGGTACAGGTGTTGTGATTGCCGAAGATCAACTGGGCGACGAGACAAGTTGGCGTAAGGCGCTTTCGGATGCCGAAGTGCCGCGCGATATCGAAGGTTGGTCCGCGGCAGTGGTGTTGCAGGTTGGCAAGAGCAGCGCCCGGATTGGCATCGAAGGTGTCGAGGATGACGAAGATGGTCACTGGATACCGGCGAACGATGTCACCTGGGCTCGTAAGCGATTGGAAGACGGAAAGCTTGGTCCTAAAGCCAAGGTCGCCGGTGATCTGCTGTCGGTGGGAGATGTCGTACATGTTCGTGAACTAACCAGCGACAAGGACGGGTCCTTTGTACGTTGGACTCTACGGCAGGTGCCGGCGTTGCAGGGTGGTTTTGTCGCGATGGACGTGAACACCGGTCGTGTTCTTGCGATGCAGGGCGGGTTCTCGTACCAGCATTCTGTTTTCAACCGGGCGACACAGGCCGAACGCCAGCCGGGCTCCAGTTTTAAACCCTTTGTCTATGCGGCTGCGCTGGACAGCGGCTTTACGCCAGCAACGATCATCATCGACGCCCCAATCGAGATCGACACTGGAACCGGCGATATTTGGCGTCCGAAGAACGCTTCGAACAAGTTCTATGGTCCGGCGCCATTGCGCACCGGGATCGAGTACTCGCGGAACCTGATGACGGTCCGTTTGGCGCAGGAAGTCGGCATGGATACGATTGCTGGCTATGCCGAGCGCTTTGGCGTCTATGAACGCATGGGCCGGTACTTGGCGAATTCTCTGGGGTCCGAAGTAACGTCACTCTATCGTATGGTGTCTGCCTACGCGATGTTTGCCAATGGCGGTGAGAGGGTTGAACCGACCTTGGTGGACCGCGTGCAAGACCGCTACGGCAACACAATATACCGCCATGACCAGCGCGAGTGCCTGAACTGTGATGAGCCTGATCTGCGTAGCGGAGAGGCCCCGTGGATCAAGGCCAACCGTACCCGTGTGATGAACGCGATCACTGCTTACCAGCTCACCTCGATGATGGAAGGTGTGGTTCAGCGCGGGACCGCAGCGGGTAAGATCGATCTGGGAGTTCCCGCCGCTGGCAAGACCGGCACCACCAATGACGCGCGTGATGTCTGGTTCGTGGGCTTCACGTCGAACATCGTGGCCGGCTGTTACATGGGGTTTGATATTCCCGCCCCGCTTGGCCGTGGTGCGGGAGGAGGGCGCATGTGCGCGCCTGTGTTCAATGCATTCATGCAAACGGCGACTGAGAAATACGGGGGCGGCCCATTCGAGGTTCCGGAAGGCGGTCATTTCATCAAGATCGACCGTTTCTCAGGTGAACGCTTGCATCCCGAGGACAGTGGCCCACATGTAGTTGCAGAGTATTTCCGGGGTGGGGAAGAGCCAATCTTTGGGCTAGGCGCGCTTATTGACGGTGGTTTTGCGATGGGATCGAACCTACCGCTGTTCACAACCGAAGAGCTCGAAGCCGCCGGCCAGATCGAGACGACGGAGGACGGCGAAGAGCTAACTGTCAATCCCAACGCAAGCTTCGGGACATTGAGTTCGGGCGGGCTTTACTAAGCTTGCTCGCCCCGGCCCAAGCCGCTATCACGCAGAACGTCCAATCAAAACCAAGAGTGCCCAATGCGCGCCGAAATTCAGAATATTGCCGAAGCCGTCGAAAAGTCGCTGAACCTGTTGGCTCAGCGGATGGATTGGGAAACCGCCGAGCATCGCCTTGAGGAATTCAACGCGATGTCCGAGGACCCCGACCTGTGGAACGACCCGGCAAAAGCGCAAAAGCTAATGCGCGAGCGTCAGGCATTGGTGGATTCGATCGAGACTTATAAGTCGATCAAGCAAGAGCTTGAGGACAATGTCGAGCTGATCGAACTGGGCGAGATGGAAGACGACCAAGAGGTCGTGGGCGAAGCCGAAGACGCTATCAAGTCGCTGAAAGTGAAAGCCGCCGCCAAGGAATTGGAAGCGCTGCTGGATGGCGAAGCGGATAGCAACGACACGTTCCTCGAAATCAACTCGGGTGCAGGTGGCACGGAAAGTTGCGACTGGGCCTCGATGCTGGCGCGTATGTATGTGCGTTGGGCCGAGAAAAAAGGCTACGACGTCGAGCTTCAGTCTGAAAGCGCGGGCGAAGAGGCGGGGATCAAATCCGCCTGTTACAAGATTTCTGGCCATAACGCTTATGGCTGGCTGAAGTCGGAAAGCGGCGTGCATCGTCTGGTCCGGATTTCGCCCTATGACAGCTCGGCGCGGCGACACACTTCGTTTAGTTCTGTCTGGGTCTACCCGGTTGTCGATGACAATATCGAGATCGACGTGAATCCGGCCGATATCCGCGTCGACACATATCGGTCGTCCGGTGCGGGCGGACAGCACGTGAATACCACTGACTCGGCCGTGCGGATCACGCACCACCCAACCGGAATCGTCGTGACCAGTTCTGAAAAATCGCAGCACCAGAACCGCGACATCGCCATGAAGGCGCTGAAATCCCGCCTGTACCAACTGGAATTGGATCGCCGAAACGCGGCGATCAACGAGGCGCATGAGAACAAGGGTGATGCAGGCTGGGGCAATCAGATCCGATCCTATGTTCTGCAGCCCTATCAGATGGTCAAAGATCTGCGCACCAATGTTGAAACCTCGGACACGCAAGGTGTGCTGGACGGAGATCTGGATAAATTCATGGCCGCCACGTTGGCTATGGATGTCGCTGGCAAGTCGCGGGCCGAGGCGCAGGCCGAGGAATAATCCTCTAAACCATTGACACAAAGGCCATTTAGCTGCTCTCATCGCGGGCGGAAACGCGCGGTTTTGGGAGGAGCCGTATGAGTGAACAGGCAGCGCCTCTTCGGTACGAAGTGCCGGAGGTCAGGCGTATTAGTTTGCAGGATATCCGGGACGTTCTGGTGCTGGGGCTGCGTGATTTTCGCGCGGCGCCAAAGTTCGGTGCGTTTTTCAGCATGGTCTACGTGTTTGGCGGTTTTTTGCTGGTGGTCCTAGGGGCAGGTACTGTCACGTGGACCTTGGTGCTGAGCCTTGGTTTCCCCTTGATCGCACCTTTTGCCGCAGTCGGATTCTACGAAGTCAGCCGCCGCCTGGAGCTTGGGCAAGAGTTGGATTGGGCAGGTGTTCTCGGCGTGGTTTTAGCAGAGCGAAAGCGGCAGGTTCCCTGGATCGGGGCGATCATGGTCATTGCTTTCCTGTTCTGGACGTTCCTAGCGCACATGATTTTTGCACTGTTTATGGGCCTCTCATCGTTGACGAATATTTCGACATCCTACGAGGCATTTCTGACCTCGGAAGGGCTTACAATGATTGCGGTGGAAATGGTCGTCGGGTTTGCCTTCGCCCTTTTCATGTTCTGCATTGCCGTGGTTAGCTTGCCGCTTGCGCTGGATCGCGAGGTGGATTTCGTTACCGCGATGATAACCAGCTTCAAAACGGTGAAAGGTAACTTTCCGATTATGTTTGCATGGGCGCTTGTGATTGCAGTGGTCGCGCTGGTGTCGATGGTGCCGTTGTTTCTGGGGCTGTTTTTCAGCCTGCCAGTGCTGGGTCATGCCAGTTGGCACATGTACCGGCGCGCTTTGAAGTAGCACCGAACAGACAGCGTCGGCCCTGTGCTATGCTCGTGGCGGGGGAAGAAAGGAAGACATCATGTGCTGGAGCGAAAACGCTTCAATTGCCATGGTCGGTCTGGGCGCGGCAGCGACTCTGGTCACCGCCCGGCGGGGAGAGGCACCCGCGATCCCAGTAACAATTGGCTATTTCACTTTGATGGAGGCGCTTCAGGTCGCAGGCTATCGTGTGCTCGATCAGTGCGGTACTTCGGCGAACCAAACGGTTACGATCCTGTCGTATCTCCACATTGCCCTGCAGCCGCTGTTCATTAACGCTTTTGCAATGGCGGTCGCGCCGACGGCTGTTTCGGCGAGGATGCGTCGTAACGTCTACGCTTTTGCAGCGCTTTGTTCAGTCATGCTTCTAATGCGATTGGTACCCTTTGATTGGGCAGGTCCTTGTCTGCCGGGAAGGGTGCTGTGCGGACCCGAGTGGTGCACGATTTCCGGCAACTGGCATTTGGGATGGCAAGTGCCGCTAAACAATATGTGGGAGACATTAACGGGGATTTATTTCAAACCATTCCAGTTCTCTGACTATTTGCTGGCGTCGTTTGTCTTGCCGCTCTTCTACGGAGCGTGGCGGTTTGTTGTTTTCAATTTGGCGGCAGGTCCAATCCTTGCGAACATTCTTACGAATAACGCCAACGAAATGCCGGCTATCTGGTGCCTGTTTTCGATCGGAATTCTGCTGGTTGGCCTCAGCCCGGAATTGCGCCGGAGATTACTGGGCTCTCAAATTTCGACACCTGCTTAGGACGTTTCCGAAAACGTAAAAGGGCGCCGCGAAAGCGACGCCCTCTCCGATGACTAAAGCGGAATTGCGTGGATCAGGCCTTGGCAGCCGCAGGCGCAGGCTTGGCGCCGCTGGTGCTGAGGGGGTCGTCCTGGCGCTGTACCGAACCTTCGAAATGCGCACCGCTTTCGATCGCGATGGTCTTGTGGATGATGTCGCCTTCAACCTTGGCGGTCGAGGTCAGGCGGACTTTCAGGCCACGAACGCGACCAACGATGCGACCGTTGACGACAACGTCGTCCGCGACAACTTCACCCTTGATCGTAGCGCCTTCGCCGACTGTCAGAAGATGCGCGCGGATGTCGCCTTCGACCACGCCTTCGACCTGGATGTCACCCGTGGTTTTCAGATTCCCGGTGATGGTCAGGTCCGACGACAAAAGCGATGCCGGCGGCTTGGCTTTGGGCGCTGCTGCGGGCAGGTCGGTGGCGGGTTTGTTCATAGTTGATTTTTCCGGAGCTTTGGGTTGTTCAGGTGCGTCGGCCTTTTTCGGGCCCGGTTCGTTGATTTTGCTTTTAGAAAACATCTCTGGCTGCCTTGATGTAAGTCATCGGATTGACGGGTTTGCCACCGACGCGCACCTCATAGTGCAGATGCGTCCCGGTAGAGCGGCCCGAATTGCCCATATCACCAATTCGGTCACCGCGTGAAACTCTTTGTCCTACTTTAACGCGAATCTTCGCGAGATGAGCGTATCGGGTCTCGATACCGAATTCATGCTTAATTTTTACCAGCCTGCCGTATCCCGAGGACCAGCCCGCATGGACCACAACCCCATCAGCGGTGGAAGTGATCGGTGTGCCATAGGGGGCGGCGAAATCGGCACCGTTATGCATACGGCCCCATCGGGGGCCAAACCCGCTTGTGAACCTGTGCGAGGCTTTGACGGGGACGTCAAAGGGGGTCTTTTCGGCTGCGATTCGATAGACGTTCAGCTTATCCAGCCCCCGTAGGATTGCGTTGGCACGGATCTGGTCCGCACTGTCCACCGCACCTTTCGTTGAGATCGCGAGCGGTGTCAGTGGGCCGCCCATGCCGCTATAACCGCTGCGAACCTGGCTGATCAGGTTGTCGGGCGAGAGACCGGCTTTCTGGAACATCTTATCGAGCGGTTCGACCGAGACGGTCAGGGCATCTTCCAGCTGTTCGAAGATTCGGCTGGTCCGCTCTTCGGTCAGTTTGCGATCCAGTTCCAGCGCGTTTGCCAGTTCCATCGCCTGCACTGCATCTGTCGCGACGAGGTCGCGTTCAACAGAGGTTTGCTGCAATGCGTCTGTCATAAAGGCCAGAGTCTGCGATAGCTGCTCCGCCTGCGCGGCTGCTAGACCATCCTCGGTTTCGAGATTGTTGAGTTCCGCGTGTAGACGCTCGGCCTCCACTCGCGCTGCATCCCGGTCGGACATCGCATCGCCAAGGGTTTGGCGCATTGCCTCCAGACCCGATTCCAGTTCGCGCCGCTGTTCTTCCAGTGTCAGAAGCTCGGACTGCATCTTTGACACTTCGGCCAGTGCAACATTGAATCGCTCTTGGGCAGCTTGGGCTTCGTGGTGCCGTTGATCGCGCTCCAAGGCCATAGCATCTAGTCTTTGCTGGAAGATAGCCTGCTCTTGCTGGGTGCGCTGGCGCAGATCGCCAGCACCGATGTTGTCCATCAGAATCACAGCACCGGACAGGATCGTCCAAGCAACGATCATCGAACTGCCAGCCAAGGCTGTAAACTGTGTCAACGGCCGCAGCCGGACAAAGCGTGTCTCGGTATCCGTGCGCAGGAACAGACGCTGTTCAGGCAGCCAATGTTCCAGACGAGCGTTTAGACGGTTAGCGATGCGTTTAAGCACGTCTTATTAACCTTTCCCCATCCCTGTGGCCGCACTCCCCCCTGAGCGGCCCCGGGATTGATTAACGGGACAAGCCTTTTGCTGCAAGAATTATGAACAAATAAGAGGCGGTTCTGCGGAAATGCGCCGAATTTATCGGGTTTAAACGGCGGAATTTTCGGCAAGAGGCCAATAAAAATCCGGTGGTAGGCCAGCTTCGGCCCGTTTTTCCTCGTTAAACGGTGGTTTGAGCGCGCCATGGAAGTAGCGGCGGACCAGTTCGTGGAACACATCTTTGGGATCAAGGTTGTCGCGCCCGCAGAGGAAGTGAAACCACTTAGAGCCATAGGCGACGTGGCCGACTTCCTCGGCATAGATCACTTTCATAGCCTCGACGGTGTCGGTTTCCCCGGCTTTCTCAAAGAGCTCGATCATGTTCGGAGTGACGTCTAGTCCACGGGCCTCCAGCACCATCGGGACAACAGCCAGTCGGCCCATCAGGTCCTCGGCCGTATCTTCGGCAGCGCGCCACATGCCAGCGTGTGCCGGAAGGGCGCCGTAATGGCTTCCCATTGCTTCAAGACAGTCGCAGACAAGGTTGAAATGTTTCGACTCCTCATCAGCGGATTTAACCCAGTCATCGTAGAAACCCATCGGCATCGGCACGTGGCCAAAGCGGGCGATGATGTCCCAGTGCAGATCCACGGCATTGAGCTCGATATGCGCAACTGCATGCAGAATTGCCAACCGACCGGCCGGAGATCCGGGTCGGCGTCGCGGAACGTCCCGCGGGTTCAGAAGTTCCGGCTTCTTGGGCCGTGCGGGAAAGTCCGGTGGTGACGCTGAACCAACTTTCAGCGTGCTTCCCGACTCGCGCGATGCGAACCATGTGGCGGCGTGCTTATGCGATAGGGCAGTTTTCTCGCGCCCATCAGCGGTGTTCAGAACTTCGACCGCCATCTCGGTGAGAGTCATCTCTGTCACAGCGCGCGCACCGCTTCGAGAACCGCTTCGACGTGGCCCGGCACCTTCACTTTGCGCCAGACTTGCGCCACGGTGCCATCAGTGGCGATCAGGAAAGTCGCACGCTCGATCCCCATGTATTTACGGCCGTACATGTTTTTCTCGACCCAGACACCATAGTCCTCGCAAACGGTGGTCTCTGCGTCTGACAGAAGGGCGACTTCCAAGTCGTGTTTGCAGCGAAAATTCTCGTGTTTCTTGAGGCTGTCCTTCGAGACGCCGAACACCTTTGCGCCGGACTTGGTAAACTCTGCGAGGTTCTCGGTGAACGCGATGGCCTCTTTTGTGCAGCCCGGTGTGTTGTCCTTGGGGTAAAAAAACAAAACCACGGGCGCGCCGCGCAGCGTGGACAGGGTGACAGGGTCGCCGCTGTCCTGCGGTAAAGTGAAATCCGGCGCAATATCGCCTGTTTGTGGCATAGTACCTGCTCCTGCCGTTGTCATTAACACTCTGGACTTGATGATCCTTCGGCGGGAAGATAACGCCAGCTTCAGCAGAGGCAAGAGCACCCCTGATTGGGCAAAAGATGAACGAAACCAAACCGCCCAAAGAGAAAACCCACTCGCACAAGCTGAGATGGGTGTTCACATTTGTGTTGCTGTTGGTTGTGCTGGCAGAGGGCGCCTATCTGGCCTTTACCGGGCGACTGGTTAATGTCCCAGCCTCAGCAACCACTTGGGTTGAAGACAGGGTAAACGAACGCATCGCGCCACTGCGGATTAATGTGGGGCGCATGGGTGTGTTTCTGACCCGACAGGGTGTACCGCGCGTCCAGTTCAACAATGTTGATATCTACGACGCGGCTGACCAGCATATTGTCGCGCTCAGCGAATTGCGGGCAACATTACGGGGCAACAGCCTGATTACTGGCGAACCACTTTTGCGCCGCGTGGCAATGAGCAACGCGCAGGTAAGCCTGCGGCGTGAACTAAACGGGCAATTGGACCTTGTTCTGGGGGGAGCCCCTCAGGCCGTTGGGCAGGCAGGTAGTTTGGTCGAAATCCTCGACCAAATCGACGCTGCTTTCGCAGCCCCCTTGCTGGCCGCAGTAGAAAGTTTTTCGGTCGAACATCTCAGCCTTTGGTATTTTGACACCCGCAGCAATCGTTCGTGGCTGGTTGAAGACGGGTTGATGGTACTGGAGCAATCAGCCGGGGATATATCGCTGCAAGTTTTCTTCTCGCTCTTCAATGGCACGGAGACACCTGCAGAGGTCGCAACGAGTTTTGCCACGCAAAAGGGATCTCGGGAATCCCGACTGTCCGTCAGTTTCAGCGACGTCCAGTCTGTGGATGTCGCCGCGCAATCGCCCGCTCTGGCTTTCTTGTCGACGATTGACGCACCGATTTCGGGAGCATTGCGAACCGGGTTGGATGCCGACGGTAATCTGGCGCCTCTCAGCGCTGCCTTGGAAATCGGGCAGGGGGTTCTTGCCCCGGTCGAGGGGATCCGCCCTGTGGCCTTTAACCGGGGGCGCAGCTATTTCAGCTACGAGCCTGATCTCAACCGGTTCGAGATAAACTCGCTGGAAGTGGATGCCGAGGGTATCAAGCTGCGGGCCGAGGGGCAGGGTTTTCTCGAAGACTTCGTTGACGGTTGGCCCGAGACAATGGTTTTGCAGACAGGGTTCAACAGGATTGCACTTGATCCCGAGGGGCTGTTCGAAGAACCGGCTGTGTTCGAGAAAGGCGCCATGGATCTGAAGATCGGACTCGATCCCTTCGTCGTTCGGTTGGGGCAACTGTCGCTGATCGGAGAAACGGGTGAGGCCTATCACGCTAAGGGCGAGGTCGGCGCTCAGACAGACGGGTGGCGTGTCAGTGTTGACGCGAAAATGGCCGAGATTGACAGAGATCGGATCCTCGCCTTTTGGCCGCTAGAAGCGGTACCGCTGACGCGGAAATGGATCGCGAATAACGTTCTTAGCGGGGTGTTCACAGACGTGAACGCGGCGCTGCGCGTGGTTCCGGGCAAAAAGCCCGTTATCTCGCTTACTCATGGATTCCGCGACGCCACGGTAAGGTTCATGAAGTATATGCCATTGGCCGAACGAGGGGCAGGGTATGCGTCGATCAATGACAATGTCTTTACACTTGTAGTTGAAGAAGCGAGCGTTACGCCGCAGCTCGGTGGATCGCTGAGCGCGGCTGGGACGGTTGTCCAAATCAAGGACCTGAGCGTTCGCAATCCTCCAATGGAAGTCATCGTTCGGGCTGAAGGACCGATTGCAGCGAAACTTTCCCTTTTGGATCAGCGCCCGCTTCACATCCTTTCCAAATCGGACCTGCCTTATGACCTGGCAGATGGACATGCGAAATCTGAAACCAAGATCGAGCTGATCCTCCGCAAACAAATCAAGCCAAAGGATGTCGCGTTCCAATCCTCAGCGTCCCTTTATGAGGTGACCAGCGAAAAATTGGTCAAAGACAGGGTTCTTGAAGCTGAAGTGCTGGAAGTCGTGGCGAATAACGAGCAGGTCACGATTGGTGGGCTGGGGTCTCTCGATAACGTGCCTGTCAGGGCTACGTGGTCTCAGGCTATTGGTCCGGGGCAGGGAGGTTTCAGTTCGGTTTCGGGGCGTGTGGCTCTGACGCCCGAAGGGTTGGAAACCTTCAGGATCGGCCTTCCAGAGGGCAGTGTGCGAGGTCAAGGTGCTGGGTTTATCGAACTCGATTTACCGCGCGGAGAACCAGCCAGCTTCCGTCTGACGAGTGATCTTGAAGGGCTGGCGTTGGGCCTTCCTGGTCTTGGTTGGTCCAGCCCCGCTGACGCTACTGGTGTGCTGGAAGTAACCGGAACCCTCGGCACGCCAGCGGGTGTAGAACGTTTGCGACTGGAAGCCTCGGGGCTGACAGTGGACGGATCGGTCAGCCTAACCGACGAAGGCCTGCTGGACACGGCACGCCTGACGCGGGTCAAGCTTGGCGACTGGCTGGACGCGCCGGTTGTCCTGCGCGGACGGGGTGAAGGCGTGAGTCCCGCAATTTCGGTCGAGGGCGGCCTGGTCGACTTGCGGAACCTTCCTGAAAGAGGCGGCGGTGGCGCCGCCGCAGGGATTGAGGTCATTCAGGTCGCTCTGGACCGCCTGCAAATTTCGGAAAAGCTGCACGCGACTGCAGTACAAGGAGAACTCGTTCCCCGAGACGCCTTGGCAGGACAATTCACCGCTCGTGTCAATGGTGGTGCGCCGGTCACTGCCGCGCTGATCCCTGCGACCTATGGTTCTGCAATTCGCGTGCGGTCAGACAATGCCGGAGAGGTGTTGCGCTCTGCCGGGATTATACAAAACGCCAATGGTGGAAGTTTCGACCTGATCCTGCGACCACGTGCCGAAAAGGACCACTATGACGGTGTGTTGCAGATCGATGGCCCGATCCGCGTCAAGGGCGTACCTGCTTTGGCCGAACTGCTCAATGCGTTGTCGGTTGTTGGCGTGTTGGACCTTCTGTCCGGCGAAGGGCTGTCTTTTGCCAACGCCGAGGTCGAGTTCCTCTTGACCCCGAACGCCCTGCAGATCAAGAGAGGCGCCGCCACCGGGCCCTCGCTTGGGATTTCGATGGAAGGGGTATTTGACCTGAAACAGGGACGAATGGAAATGCAGGGTGTGATCTCGCCTGTTTACATGCTGAACGTCGTGGGAAGTATTTTCCGCCGCGGCGAGGGCTTGTTTGGCTTTAATTACCGTATGACCGGAGACCCTGCCGATCCTAAGGTCTCTGTTAATCCATTGTCTGTCCTGACACCCGGCCTATTCCGCGAAATCTTCCGCCGCCCGCCGCCGGAGATACCGGAGTGAAACTTTCTGATTTTGATTTTGACCTGCCCGAGGCTCTGATCGCCACGCGGCCAGCTGATCCGCGCACCTCGGCGCGTTTGTTGCATGCCGAGGGTGGTGCGATCATGGATCGACATGTTCTCGATTTACCTGAAATCCTGCGGGCTGGCGACCGGTTGGTATTGAATAATACCAAGGTGATCCCCGCCCGCCTGTTCGGTCGGCGGCTGCGTCAAACTCCGGAAGGGGAGGTTTCGGCGAAGGTGGAAATCACACTTCTAGAGCCACAGGCTGACGGTACGTGGAAAGCATTGGCAAAGCCACTTCGCAAACTCGGGCTGGACGAGACGATTGTGTTTTCCGAAGCGCTTTCCGCCACGGTGGCCGCCAAAGAAGAAGGGGAGGTGCGTGTGCGGTTTAACCTTTCCGGCGAAGATTTCGACTCCGCGCTCGCGGTGGTCGGTGCTATGCCTTTGCCGCCATATATTGCGGCCAAACGCGCGGCGGATGCACAGGACAAAGCCGACTACCAGACGGTCTTTGCGCGCCACTCAGGTGCGGTTGCCGCGCCGACTGCCTCGCTACATTTCGACGAAGCCTTGCTGCGAGAGCTAGCTGACATGGGTGTCGACTTCACTGAAGTTACGTTGCATGTCGGGGCAGGGACTTTTTTGCCGGTAAAGGTCGATGACGTCACGCAGCACAAGATGCATTCTGAATGGGGCGAGGTCACAGAAACCGCGGCTGCCGAGATCAACGCGACCCGCGCCGCCGGTGGGAGGATCATTCCGGTAGGCACCACCGCGTTGCGCCTGATTGAAAGCGCGGCGGACGAGCGGGGAGTCATGCATCCATGGGTTGGGGATACCGATATCTTTATACGCCCCGGCTATCGGTTCCGCGTGACGGATGGGCTGATGACCAATTTCCACCTGCCGAAATCGACCTTGATGATGCTGGTGTCTGCCCTCATGGGGGTGGACGAAATCCGGGACCTTTACGACCACGCGATTTCGAAAGGATACCGTTTCTTCAGCTACGGTGACTCCTCTTTGTTGTTTCCCCAACAACACCACACGTGAACTTCGTAAGCTAAAAGATAAGGAAAGACTGGACGAACGCCCCATTTTTGCGTGATGCTGTTGTTATTGAGCAGGGGGTCTCACGCCCAAAAAGCTGCGGTGACCCCGACGTAAAAAGGAGGGGCTATGCCATGGACCCGCAACAGGTCGTTGACTTCTGGGTGAACGATGTCGGTCCGAACGGTTGGTACTTGCAGGATGATGCATTGGACCAGACGATCCGAGACCGTTTTTTAACCACATGGGAATCTGCCCGGGCAGAAGAGTTGCACGGCTGGCAAGCCGACGCGCAAACCGCTCTGGCTTATCTGATCCTGACCGACCAGTTTCCCCGCAATATGTTCCGCAATGATCCACGCGCTTTTGCCACGGACGGCCTGGCGCGCGCAGCGGCGAAACATGCGGTCGATCTGGAGTGGGATCAGCGTGTCCCTGAACCAGAGCGCCAGTTTTTCTTTCTCCCGTTGATGCATTCGGAATGCCTGACAGATCAGGACCGTTGTGTGCGCTTGATGTTGGCGCGGATGCCTGAAACAGGCGACGCCAACGTTTTACACGCGCGTGCGCACCGCGAAATCATTCGGCGCTTTGGTCGGTTCCCGTTCCGTAATTTCGCATTGTCCCGCGCGGTGACGCCGGAAGAGACACAGTTTCTGGAGCACGGTGGCTACGGCGAGATCGTTCGAGAGTTGCAAGCCGCAGCCTAGCCATGCACTTGCCGCAGAGCGGAAATGCGCCCGAACATCCGTTTAGGGCTGAACTATGGATTGATGCGTTGAAAAAAATAGTTTAATGCCAAACTAAATCTGGATGGAGGACGAGATATGGCTGCCAATTCCTTTGATGTTGTCGTGATCGGTGCAGGTCCCGGTGGCTATGTTGCCGCAATCCGCGCGGCGCAATTGGGTCTGAAGACCGCTGTTGTCGAGCGCGAACATCTGGGCGGTATCTGCCTGAACTGGGGATGTATTCCGACCAAGGCCCTGCTGCGCTCGTCCGAGGTATTCCACCTCATGCATCGCGCGAAAGAGTTCGGCCTGAAAGCCGATGGCATTGGTTATGACCTTGATGCGGTCGTCAAACGGTCCCGCTCTGTTGCGGCACAGCTTTCCGGCGGCATTGGCCATCTTCTTAAGAAGAACAAAGTCACCGTCGTTATGGGCGAAGCTACCATCCCCGCGAAGGGCAAGGTTAGCGTCAAGACCGAGAAGGGTACCGAAGAACTCGTTGCCAAGAATATCATCCTTGCGACCGGCGCGCGCGCTCGTGAACTTCCGGGTCTAGAGGCGGATGGTGATCTGGTCTGGACCTACAAACACGCGCTTCAGCCGCCGCGCATGCCGAAGAAGTTGCTGGTGATCGGCTCTGGCGCGATCGGTATTGAGTTCGCAAGCTTCTACAACACATTGGGCGCCGATACGACTGTGGTCGAGGTTATGGATCGTGTCCTGCCTGTTGAAGATGCGGAGATCAGCGCCTTCGCGAAGAAAGCCTTTACCAAGCAAGGCATGAAGATCATGGAGAAAGCCATGGTCAAGCAACTCGACCGCGCCAAAGGCAAGGTCACCGCGCATATCGAAACCGGTGGCAAAGCGGTCAAGGAAGACTTCGACACTGTGATTTCGGCGGTTGGTATTGTTGGCAATGTCGAAGGTCTTGGCCTTGAAGAACTGGGCGTCAAAATTGACCGCACCCATGTCATTACCGACAAGTTCTGCCGTACCGATGTCGATGGGCTCTACGCCATCGGCGATATTGCTGGCGCACCTTGGCTGGCGCATAAAGCCTCGCACGAAGGCGTCATGGTTGCCGAGTTGATCGCAGGTAAGCATGCGCATCCGGTTAAACCGGAAAGCATTGCCGGTTGTACCTATTGCCACCCGCAGGTCGCCAGTGTTGGCTACACCGAAGCGAAGGCAAAAGAACTGGGCTACGATATCAAAGTTGGTCGCTTTCCCTTCATCGGCAACGGCAAGGCCATCGCGCTTGGTGAACCTGAGGGCATGATCAAAACCGTGTTCGATGCAAAAACCGGCGAGTTGCTGGGCGCCCATATGGTCGGCGCAGAGGTGACCGAAATGATCCAAGGCTATGTGGTTGGGCGTCAACTCGAGACCACCGAAGAAGACCTTATGAACACGGTCTTCCCGCACCCAACCCTATCCGAAATGATGCATGAATCTGTGCTGGACGCATTTGACCGCGTCATCCACATGTAGGCATTTTTAAAGCGTGTTAGGAAACAGCCGCGCCCAAGGCGCGGCTGTTTTCGTTTTCTTCGAAAACAGGTGCCTATATTTGCAGATAATCTGTTCACTTAATGTTCTCATTTTTTATTTGGAGACTCACCCTAAACCCCCTATCTATTACCAACGTGTAAACGAGGGTTGGGCATGGCCGAGCTTAAAAAGATAGAGGTGCGCGGCGCGCGCGAGCATAACCTCAAGTCGATTGACGTCGATATACCCCGAGACGAGTTGGTGGTTATCACGGGCCTTTCGGGGTCGGGCAAGTCCTCGCTTGCCTTCGATACGATCTATGCCGAAGGCCAACGGCGCTATGTTGAAAGCCTGTCGGCTTATGCACGCCAGTTTCTCGATATGATGGAAAAGCCTGATGTGGACCATATTGCGGGTTTGAGTCCGGCAATTTCCATTGAGCAAAAGACCACGTCGAAGAATCCGCGGTCGACCGTCGGGACGGTCACTGAGATTTACGACTATTTACGCCTGCTTTTTGCCCGGGCGGGAACGCCCTACAGCCCGGCGACCGGCCTTCCTATCGAGGCCCAACAGGTGCAAGACATGGTGGATCGGATCATGACGATGGAGGAGGGGACACGGGCCTATCTTCTCGCACCGATCGTCCGGGACAGGAAGGGAGAATACCGCAAGGAATTTCTCGAACTTCGTAAGCAAGGCTTCCAAAGGGTGAAAGTGGATAGAGATTTCTATGAACTCGACGAACCACCCACGCTAGATAAGAAATACCGCCACGACATTGATGTCGTTGTTGACCGGATCGTTGTTCGCGAAGGGCTGGAAACACGGCTCGCCGACAGTCTTCG
>CAYFXM010000034.1:0-16957 GCA_964346965.1 uncultured Actibacterium sp.
TGGCGCACCAACGAAGTGAAGATGATCGACACCCGAACCATCGACATCATGGCCGCCGCCCACAACCTTCTGGACACCAACGAACCCTACATGATGCTGTCCGGCTATCGCACCCCGCAGACCAACGCGATGCTGCGGGGGCGCTCCAGAAGCGTTGCGCGGAATTCTCTGCACATGAAAGGCCAAGCCGTTGACCTGCGACTGAAATCGCGCTCGGTCGGTCAGATGTTCAAAGCCGCAACGGCCTGCAGCGGTGGTGGTGTTGGGAAATATTCGCGCTCCAACTTCGTCCACGTGGACTGCGGCGACGTCCGCACCTGGGGTCGCTGACCGCGTCCTCCCTGTTGGCGGCGTGATCTGCGCCGCCATCAAGAAACCTTTTCCCATAATCCAATAGCTCTGAGCCGCTTGCGGCTGGATTACGCGTGGCTATGCTGGTCGAAACTAATTTCCTAACAAGGAATTAATATGGATTGGCAGGCTCATCGGCGCGACGCCCATTCTTTGGGACATCTGCAAGAATACCTGAAGCAAATCGTCTACGGCGGTAACGACGGCATCGTCACGACATTCGCGATTGTGGCTGGCTTTGCGGGATCGTCACTTGATGGTGTCGCTGAAATCGGGGCCATTGCTGTTCTGGTATTTGGTCTCGCAAACCTCTTTGCTGACGGGATCAGCATGGGTCTTGGCGAATACCTTTCGCTACGTTCGCAGCACGATCTCTATCATGCCCGCCGGGAAAGCGAGCTACGTGAAATTCAGACAAACCCGGAACAGGAACGACTGGAACTATTTGAGATTCTCCGGCAACGCGGAATGCCCGCGGGAGAAGCCGACACGACGACGACAATCCTGTCACGTCATCCAAAACTTATGGCCGACATGATGATGACCTATGAATTCGGCATGCAGAATCCGGAAGATGAAAATCCCAAGCTCAATGGGCTAATGACGTTTCTTTCGTTTATGGTTTTCGGTGCAGTGCCGCTGGTGCCGTATTTTCTTATGGAAGCCACCGAAAGGACCTTTCAGTTTTCGGTGACCGCCACATTTATCGCGCTGCTAGCGCTCGGCACATTACGATGGCGCGCAACAGGCGAACGCCTGATGCGCTGTGTTCTCGAGACTGTCTCTATTGGTGCAGTCTGTGCCTCGGTGGCATATATAGTAGGGCTACTCGTCGCGGGTTAGAGGTCATCCAATCATCTGACCGGCGTCACCCAATCGGTCATAGTGCAACTTCAGCCGCTGCAACGCGATGCGAAGGACAATTTTCCCCGATCGTGCTGACCACCCCATGCGTCTCTCGGCGGCTTCCATCCCCTCCAGAAAGCAACAGCACCGCAGAACAACATCCCCGAGCCCCGGTCCCAGATCTCGAAGCGCATTGGCCACACGATCCCGCGCACCAGAAGGCCCAACACCCGGCCCCGCGGCCGGATTGAAACCGCCATGATCACCTCCGGTCAGGAACCGGTCCCAATTTTGAGAAATTCGCGGACCCATCTGTGCAAGTTCAAAATCCTCTCGCAGCCGTTCGCCAGCCACGACAAGATCTGACGACAAGAATGGCTTGCCATTTTTATCTTTGCGTCGCGCCAATAGCGCGAGAGGACTCTCGGCCAGATTGCAGCGCAGTTTATGCGCTTTCGCCTCATTAACCTCGTTGATTTCTTTCTCGCCCCAAACCTGATGCTGAGCGCTAAAGGGGGACTGGGCCTCGGCAAATCCCTTCTTTGACGTCTCTTGCTCCGTCAACAGGCGCTTGAGGGCAGCTCGGCCCGACTGCGTCACCTGATAGGTAGCAACCCGCCCCGGTTTCGTACAACTGATCCAGTCCTTCAAAACAAAGGCTTCTGCGATCGGGCGATCGACCACAGCGATCCTCGAAGGTTCGCCATTTTCAGATTCCTTTAGGACAATCGCGCGTTCCAGATCGTTGGCGATCGCCAAAAAAGCACCTTTCTCGCACAACCTGCGCAAAATCCGCTTGGCTTCGCGCGTTACGGTTACCTCGTCCACGGCGGATTTCTGGTGACGCATGGGGGCAGTCATCTGCATTTTCTCCTTTGTAGTTGAATAGGAAAGATCAGAACTCAATCGGTCCAGCGCACTGTCCACCAGAGGATCATCCCGCCTCTGTTCAAATCGCCGTACCTGTCTGAGAATGGTCGAGGCATGGCGCCCCCTGTCCCGCGCCAATGCGCGCAAAGGGGTACCTCCCTCTGTGTGCGAAAGATACCAGACGACCGGTTCCGGCACCCAGGCAGGCAATGCTTCGCCCCCGATTTGCCTGCAAGCTCCAGTGCTGCCCATGACCCCGAGTCCTTCTGGTGGCAACCGCCGGCTCCGGGCTCCTGAGAGGGGAGCCGAACTCAATCTCGGATTGAATTCCCTGCCAGACGGTTAATAAAAAGTTCGAAAGTAATAATTGTTTTCAATCGGTAAAGCTTTCTGAAACCATCGCACGCTGAAAGCTGCGCTCGCGCAACACCCGTTTGGGTTGCGCGATCCTGCGATTGCAATCACAGGAAAGAGCTCCCTTGAACGACCTTCATAAAATCTTGAAATCCCTGAACCGACCTCGCCTCCTGATCCGGGCCGCCCGTTTCGGCTTGCAGGACTATCGCCGGGACCGAGACTTGTCGCGCGTGTTGGAAACGCCCGCACCGAGTACCACTGAATCCGCATTGAGCGCATTGTTAGACGCAGAAGCCGAGATCGAAGAAATTCGGGTATCAGGCGACGTTTCCTATTCTGCCAGCCGCCACATCAACTTACTAATTGCAGTGATGGCCGAGGCACGTTTGCTTCCCTCCGTTCGCCCACCGGTTTTTTAGCGGATTTTAAGCTCTGTCAGCGTTCGCAGGGTCTTGCATGCCACCCTGCCCTGCCCTAGGACGCTGGCATGACCACCGTATCCCATGACCGCCTTCTCATCATCGACTTCGGCAGCCAGGTAACGCAGCTGATTGCGCGCCGTTTGCGCGAGCTGAATGTCTATTGTGAAATTCACCCTTATCAAAATGTGACCATGGAATTGGTCCGCGAGATGGCGCCCAAGGCGATCATCTTCTCGGGTGGCCCCGACAGTGTTACCCGTGAAGGGTCACCCCGCGCGCCGCAAGAGATTTTCGACTATGGCGTACCGATTCTAGGCATCTGCTATGGCCAACAGATGATGATGCACCAATTGGGCGGCAAGGTGGAAAGCGGTCATGGCACAGCCGAGTTTGGGCGAGCTTATGTGACGCCGAAAAATTCTTTGGACATTCTGAATGGCTGGTTTGCCGATGGCGATGAGCAGGTTTGGATGAGTCACGGCGACCACGTCTCCGAAATCGCTCCGGGTTTTGAGGTGTACGGCACTTCCCCCAACGCACCTTTTGCGATCACCGCAGATACCGAACGTCATTTCTATGCCGTGCAGTTCCACCCGGAAGTGCACCACACGCCAAACGGCAAGAAGCTTTACGAGAACTTCATCAAACTTGCGGGTTTCACCGGTGACTGGACCATGGGCGCCTATCGCGAGGAGGCCATCCGCGAAATCCGTGAACAAGTCGGTGACGCGCATGTCATCTGCGGCTTGTCCGGCGGTGTCGACAGTTCTGTCACCGCAATTCTGCTGCACGAGGCAATTGGCGATCAGCTGACCTGTGTATTCGTTGATCACGGACTGTTGCGGAAAAATGAGGCCGAAGAAGTCGTGACGATGTTCCGCGACAACTATAACATTCAGCTCATTCACGCGGATGAAAGCGAACTGTTCCTCGGCGAATTGGACGGACAGTCCGATCCCGAAACCAAGCGCAAGATCATCGGCAAGCTGTTCATCGACGTGTTCCAGAAACACGCCGACACGATTGAAGGGGCCGAGTTCCTTGCCCAAGGCACCCTATACCCCGACGTGATCGAAAGCGTGTCGTTTAGCGGCGGTCCCTCGGTCACCATCAAGTCGCACCATAACGTCGGTGGCCTGCCCGAGAAAATGGGCCTGAAGTTGGTCGAACCCCTGCGCGAACTGTTCAAAGACGAGGTGCGCGCTCTTGGACGAGAACTTGGCCTGCCCGACAGCTTCATTGGTCGCCACCCTTTCCCCGGCCCAGGCCTGGCCATCCGCTGCCCTGGTGAAATCACCCGCGAGAAACTAGATATCCTGCGCGAAGCTGACGCGGTCTATATTGACCAGATTCGCAAACACGGCCTGTACGATGATATCTGGCAGGCCTTTGTAGCCATCCTTCCGGTTCGCACCGTCGGAGTGATGGGCGACGGCCGCACCTATGACTATGCCTGCGCCTTGCGTGCGGTGACGTCGGTCGACGGGATGACCGCGGACTATTTCCCGTTTAGCCACGAATTCCTTGGTGAAACAGCCACCCGGATCATCAACGAAGTCAAAGGTATCAACCGAGTCACCTATGACGTGACCTCGAAACCTCCGGGAACAATCGAATGGGAATAGTCCATTCAACGCAACGATCGGATGTCTGAGGCAGTCGGCGAACGTAACGCGATCGTGGCGGCAGCGCTATGGATGACCGGCGGTATCGTCTGCTTCAGCTCGATGGCCGTGGCCGCGCGCGCGCTTCAACCTGATCTGAATACGTTCGAGATCATGTTCTATCGCTCGGTGATAGGTATGCTGATTGTATTCGCGATAGGTGCCAAAACGCAAAGCCTTGGAGAGTTCCGTCTCAGCCATCCCGGCCTGCATTTTCTGCGTAATATTTGCCATTTCACCGGGCAAAATCTCTGGCTCTATGCGTTAACCCTCATCCCTCTAGCCCATGTCTTCGCGCTCGAGTTTACGTCGCCCCTCTGGGTCGCCTTACTTGCGCCGTTTGTCCTTGCTGAACCCTTGACGGGACGGCGGGCACTTGCGTCGCTGCTTGGCTTCATCGGCATTCTCATCATCACTCGGCCAGATCCCAGCAACCTAAACCCCGGCCACGTCGCCGCAGCTATTGCCGCAATTGGATTTGCTGGCAGCGCAATCGCCACAAAACGCCTCACTCGGTCTGTTCCAACCCTTGCCATCATATTCTGGATGACCGTTTTCCAGCTGTTCTTCGGTTTAGGCACCTGTCTTGCAAACGGCAGACTTCTTTGGCCATCGATTGAGTTGTTGCCAAGCCTCATTATTCTCAGCATCGCAGCCCTATTGGCACATTACTGCCTGACCCGAGCACTCTCTTTGGCCCCTGCGACCATCGTCTTTCCGATCGACTTCATGCGTTTGCCGTTGATCATGGTGGTCGGCGCACTCTTCTACGACGAGTCACTTGAAGCCGTTGTTTTCTTTGGTGCGTTCATAATCTTTTCAGCAAATTGGCTAAACCTCCGCTCCAACAACCGCCCAAAAACAGCCTGAGTTTCGCACCAATCACCAGAGAAACTAATGACGCGGCGTAATAATTGACGTAAACGGAAGGGGCACACTAGCGTGCCAAAACCAATGAAAACCACTCAATTGGGATGAGGAACAACATGGCAAGAATTCTGGGAGGAAGCGCTCTTGCCCTCGTAGCAGCCGCAACAGCGGGCTATGCAGGCGGCGTCGAGCGCTCCACACAATCAATCGGCATTCTCTTTGAAAAAGGGAATTATGCTGAGTTTACTTATGGTAGCGTCGATCCGTCGGTGAGCGGGGTATCCTCGCCGGGGTATAGTTACACCGGCGGCACCGAGACCGGAGACATGTCACCGAGCTATGATCAAATGGCATTTGGTGCAAAATTTGGTCTGTCGGAAAGCCTCGATCTAGCGATCATCCACGACAACCCAATTGGTGCCGATGTCATTTATCCGACAGCCGGATCTGTCCCATTTCCCTTCGGCACTGATCATGTGTTTGCAGGGGGGAATGCAGATCTGGATTCAAACGCACTCGGTCTGTATCTTCGTTACAAATTTCCAAACAATTTCAGTGTAATGGGGGGTGTTCGTCATGTAACTGTTGGCGGCGATCTCGGGATTCCCTTCTTCCAGAATTACACTCTTGAAGTCGATGATTCCACGGAGATCGGTTTCACGGCTGGATTGGCTTGGGAAATGCCTGAAATTGCTGCTCGTGTTGCACTGACTTATCACACGGCAACCGATCATACTCTGGATTCTATCGAAAATTCGGACCCAGTTTTTCTCAGTCCATTCCCAAGCAATTGGGATGATCTTCCCGGTCAATTCGATGTAACTATTCCCCAAGCGCTTAACCTTGAGTTTCAGACTGGCATCGCTGCGGACACACTGCTGTTTGGCTCAGTCCGTTGGGTCGACTGGTCGGAGTTTGATATTACCCCACCGGGCTTTGGCGCCGCTGCAGGCGCACTCGTCGACTACGACGAAGACCGGGTTACCTACAATCTCGGCCTTGGCCGGCGTGTGAATGAAAATTGGTCAGTCGCTGCGACGCTGGGATACGAGGAAACCCAAGGCGGTTACACCGGCAACCTTGGTCCGACGGACGGTTATACCAGCCTGGGTGTTGGGGCCACCTACACCAACGGTAAAATCAAAGTGACCGGTGGTCTTCGCCATGTGTGGATCGGTGACGCGACGACGGAAGGCCCCTTTACTGGCGATCTTGCTTATTTCACCGACAACACCGCATGGGCTTGGGGCCTGCGCCTCGGTTACTACTTCTAATCTTTTGCTCCCCCAATCGCTCGATCGGGGGAGCCCGCTTCCCACAAATCCGTTTGACCCGATTTCCCCGGCTCGCTACCACGTGAGAAACGCCGTGAAAGGGTCCGGACTATGATCTATCAATCCGCACAAGACTGGCGCGAGGCTTCGGCTAAGCGGGTTCTTCTGTTCGGCATGTCCGGCCTTGGTAAGACCTACTTGTCCAACATCCTGCGTGGGTCCGGTCAATGGTTCCACTATTCAATCGACTACCGCATCGGCACCCGCTACATGGGCGAACATATCGCGGACAATTTCAAGCGTGAGGCGATGAAGGTCCCTTTGCTGCGCGAGCTATTGAAAAGCGATAGTGTGTATATCTCGTCCAATATCACCTTTAACAATCTGGCACCGCTGTCGACCTATCTGGGCAAACCGGGCAATGCGGAACTTGGCGGGTTGAATTTCGACGAGTATATGCGCCGCCAGGACCAGCATCGTGATGCCGAGATTGCCGCGCTGAATGACACGCCGCACTTCATAAACAGGGCTAAGGCGCTCTATGGATATGACAATTTCGTCTGCGATTCTGGGGGGTCTATCTGTGAGGTTGTTGATCCCTCAAACCCAAACGATCCAGTACTGAAAACCCTGTCGGATTCGGTTCTTTTAGTCTGGATCAAAGGCTCGGACGAACATACCGACGAATTGATCCGCCGGTTCATCCAAGCCCCTAAACCGATGTACTACGAGCCCGATTTGATGCGCGGCTATTGGAAAGACTACCTGGATGAACAGGGGCTTGATGAAAAGGATGTTGATCCCGACGGATTCATGCGATGGAGCTATGCAAAGGCACTCGCTCATCGCCAGCCGAAATATGAAGCCATGGCTGAAAATTGGGGGATCACCGTGACTGCCGAGGAAGTCTCTGCCATTCAAAGTGCGGAAGATTTCGAAGCCCTGATTGAGCGTGCCCTTGTGAACAGGGCGAACTAGTCCTATTTCTCGGTATCTTACGCTAGAAGACTGAAAAACCATGCCGATCAAACTGCCTTCCAACCTGCCCGCCTTCGACGTCCTGACGAACGAGGGCGTTATGGTCATGGGCGAAGGCCGGGCATCGCGGCAGGACATTCGCCCCTTGCGTATCGGCTTGCTAAACCTGATGCCGAAGAAGATTCAGACGGAAAATCAATTTGCCCGCCTGATCGGTGCCACACCCCTGCAGATCGAATTATCGCTTATCCGTATGAGCGAGCACGAAACCAAGAATACGGCAGCTGAACATATGGCCGAGTTCTATCGCGCTTTCTCGGAGGTCGAGCCGAGCGGTGAGAAGTTTGACGGGTTGATCATTACCGGTGCCCCGATTGAACACTTGCCGTTCGAAGAGGTGACATACTGGGAAGAGCTAACCCGCATCTTCGACTGGACTCAAACCCACGTGCAGTCAACTTTTGGCGTGTGCTGGGGCGGCATGGCGATGATCTATTATTTCCATGGGGTTCAGAAGCACATTCTGGACTACAAGGCCTTTGGCTGTTTCCGGCACACCAACCTCGCGCCGGCCTCGCCCTACCTGCGGGGATTCTCGGATGATTTCGTGATCCCTGTTAGCCGGTGGACCGAGATGCGACAGAACGAGGTTGATGCCTCGCCGGATTTGATCACCCTGCTTGGAAGTGACGAAGTTGGCCCCTGCCTGATCCAGGATGCTCCACATCGGGCGCTCTATATCTTCAACCACTTCGAATATGACAGTGGCACGCTGAAAGAAGAGTATGACCGCGACATTTCCAACGGCGATCCGATCAATGTTCCGATGAACTATTACCCGGACGACAATCCGGAACGGCCGCCGCTGAACCGTTGGCGAAGCCATGCGCATCTGCTTTACGGCAACTGGATCAACGAAATCTACCAGTCCACGCCCTATAAACTGGACGAGATTGGCAACTAAGCCTCTGATTCTAAAGTTGAACGCGATCAGCGCCGAACGTTGCGCTGGTCGCTGCAATCGTCATACTGGTCAAACAGTTGACGAAAGAGACCCTCATGAATTTGCCCTTCGACGGAGCGATTACCGACTACTACGAAAACACTGCCCCTGATGAGGTCAGTGCTGCGATCCGGGCAAATAGCAAAGGGTATATTCTGGACGACAGCTATCCCCATAGCGCGCCCATAGACCGCAAGACCTATGACAAGCACCTCGACAAGTTGCAGGTCGAGTTGGTGAAGTTCCAAGCCAGCGTGAAAGCTTCGGGGGAAAAGGTAGCGGTTATTTTCGAAGGTCGGGACGCCGCAGGAAAAGGCGGTACAATCAAAAGGTTTCGAGAAAATCTTAATCCAAGGGTTGCTCGGGTGGTCGCCCTGTCAAAGCCATCGGATAAAGAAGCCTCGCAATGGTATTTCCAGCGCTACGTGAACCAACTTCCCTCAGGGGGTGAGATCGTCCTTTTTGACCGGAGTTGGTACAACCGGGGCGTTGTCGAGAAAGTTTTCGATTTCTGCACAGATCGTCAGCGCAATCATTTCTTTCATCAACTTCCAGATTTCGAAAAAATGTTGGTGGATGAGGGGATTCACCTTTTTAAACTCTGGCTAAATGTTGGACGGGCCGAACAGCTTCGTCGCTTTCTGGCGCGTGAAAAAGATCCGCTAAAGCAATGGAAATTAAGCTGGATCGATGTTGAGGGATTGAAAAAGTTGGATGACTATTCCAGCGCCATCACCGAGACGTTGAACCGGTCACACTCCGTATCCTCGTCGTGGACGATTGTTCGGTCGGATGACAAGAAACGAGCTCGTATCGCGGCGATCCAAACCGTCCTTTCTAAGATGCACTACGCAGGAAAAGACGAAGAAGCGATCGGACAAATCGATGCCTCTATCTGCGGAGGTCCTGAAATCTGGGATGCCTAAACGCGGTTATCATCACGGCAATCTGAAACAGGCTTTGGTCGAAGCTGCCCTGCCCCTGATTGAAGAAAAAAGCCCGCAGGGGTTTACCTTATCCGAAGCTGCGAAACCCGCCGGCGTTACCCCGGCTGCAGTTTACCGGCATTTTCAGGGGCGCGATGAACTGATCGCTGAAATCGCCCGACAGGGCTATGTGATTTTTGCCGACCTCATGGAATTTGCCTATGAAAAGGGTCAGCCGTCCGCGCTTGCTTCGTTTGAATCGACAGGTCGTGCCTATTTGGCTTTCGCGCGGAAATATCCTGGACACTATATGGCGATGTTTGAAAGCGGTCTCTCTGTGAACGCTAATCCCGATCTCGCCCGCGAAGCAGCTCGGGCCAGCGCTGTCCTTGAACGCGCTGCTGGAGATCTGCTGAATCACTTGCCTGTGAGCAAACGCCCCCCCGCAGCGATGTTTTCCGCCCACATTTGGGCGATGAGCCATGGTGTTGTAGAACTCTATGCTCGTGGCACCCCAGGCGCGCGCGCGCCCTTTCCACCTGAAGATTTGCTCGAGTCCGGAATCGGAATTTATTTACGCGGCCTTGGAATAATACCGCCTGATTCATAAGCGAAACATTTATTGTATACACTTGTATACAGTTCTTTCATATGATCAGAACTTGAGGTATGGTCCGCTCAACGACTCGGACCAACCTACGAGGTTTTCCCATGACCAAGATTAAAGTCGATAATCCCATCGTCGAAATGGACGGCGATGAAATGACCCGCATCATGTGGCAGTTCATCAAGGACAAGCTGATACTACCCTATCTGGATCTTGACCTGCTGTACTACGATCTGGGTATCGAAGAACGTGATCGCACCGAAGATCAGATCACCATCGACGCGGCGGAAAAGACCAAGGAAGTTGGCGTCGCCGTTAAATGCGCGACCATTACGCCGGATGAGGCCCGGGTCGAAGAGTTCGGTCTGAAACGCATGTATCGCAGCCCCAATGGCACCATCCGCAACATCCTTGGCGGCGTTGTCTTCCGTCAGCCGATCATTTGCAAGAACGTACCGCGTCTTGTGCCCGGCTGGACCTCTCCCATCGTTGTGGGCCGCCATGCTTTTGGCGATCAGTACAAGGCCACAGATTTCACCTTCCCCGGGCCGGGCAAGCTGACTATGAAGTTCGAGGGCGAGGACGGCACCGTTATCGAACGCGAGGTCTATGACGCGCCCTCCGCCGGCGTGTATCAGGCGATGTATAACCTCGACAATTCGATCCTCGACTTTGCGCGGGCATCATTCAACTACGGCCTAAACCTTGGCTGGCCGGTCTACCTGTCGACCAAGAACACGATCCTGAAAGCCTATGATGGCCGCTTCAAGGACCTGTTCCAGAAGGTCTACGAGGAAGAATTCGAAGAGCAGTTCAAGAAGGCGGGCATCTGGTATGAACACCGCCTGATCGACGACATGGTGGCTTGTGCCATGAAGTGGAACGGTAAGTTCATTTGGGCCTGTAAAAACTATGACGGCGACGTTCAATCCGACACGGTCGCGCAAGGCTTCGGCTCGCTTGGCCTGATGACCTCTCAGTTGATGACGCCCGACGGAAAGATCGTTGAGGCAGAGGCCGCCCACGGCACCGTCACCCGCCACTATCGCCAGCACCAGAAGGGCGAGGCGACCTCGACCAACTCGATCGCGTCGATCTATGCGTGGACCGGCGGCCTGAAGCACCGCGCCAAGCTGGACGACAACACGCAACTGATGAACTTCGTTGAAACGCTGGAACGCACGATCATTAACACCGTCGAAAGCGGGCATATGACCAAAGACCTCGCGCTACTGGTTGGTCCTGACCAGGGCTGGCTGACCACGATGGGGTTCCTCGAAAAGATCGACGAGAACCTGAACAAGGCTCTCGCGGGGTAGGACGCCGTTCTCGACTAGACAAACGCGCGCCGGCAGGCCACCCATAGGCATGTTCTGGCGCGCGGTTCTATTGTTGATCCTTGTGGCAGGGGCGTCCATCGCCCTGACTTATGCCTTTGGCGCCAAGGTCCTGCTGGCACTTGGCCTAATCCTTGCGCAGTTAAAGATCATCGGCAGCAAGCTGATGGGCATTGAATTGCCCGGCATAATTGTCTGGCTCAAAACTCAGGCCAGCCTGTTTTTCCGAATTGAGCTGCTGAAAAAATGGTTCCTGTCATCGATGATGCCGTTGATGTTAGGTCCAGCCCTTCGCCGCCGGATCGAGCAGATCGTTACACGCTATAAGGCAGCGGTACTTGCCCGTTACGATGCGATGATGGCGTGGTATCGGGGGTTGGAGTGGTACGAGAAAACCGTCGCCGCTCTCATCATGGTGTTCGCGACGCTTGGCCTGTCCGTCAGCTCTCTTGGCCTTTGGCTGGTCCTCTTTTCGGTGAAACTCCCCTTCTGGCTGATCGCCGCCAGCACCGCTCTGGGCCGGATGCTTTGGGCGAGTTTCAGCAAAATGATCTTCAAGACCCTTGCCTTTCTGCAATTGGGCTGGGCATGGAAATGGCTGCGCCATCACCTTCCCAAGGATTATCTTGACCGTAAGCGTCGCTGGGATTTTCGTGTCGCCCGCGCTGTGGTTCGCCAGCGACGGCTAACGGTCAGACAATTGCACGACAGCAAAGACACGGTTTCAATGCGCTGGGCGTTGCTAAAGGCCTATTTCCGGACCAAACGGCCAGAGATCAATGCCCCTATCGACGAAAACCCCTCCGCCGACCTTTAAGGGCTAGCCTTTTCTGCGGTCGCACTGTAATGCCGCGACAAGTTCAGAAAAGGCCTCTCTCATGGATCTGCGCAATATCGCCATCATCGCCCACGTTGACCACGGCAAGACCACGCTTGTGGATGAATTGCTGAAACAATCGGGCGCTTTCCGCGAAAACCAATCCGTGGCCGAACGCGCCATGGACAGCAACGATCTGGAGCGCGAGCGCGGCATCACCATCCTCGCCAAGGCGACCAGCGTCGAATGGAAAGGTACCCGCATCAACATCGTCGACACTCCCGGCCACGCCGACTTTGGCGGCGAAGTAGAGCGTATTTTGTCGATGGTCGATGGTGTGGTCCTGCTGGTCGATGCGGCCGAAGGTCCTATGCCGCAGACCAAGTTCGTGACCTCGAAAGCGCTAGCGTTGGGCCTGCGCCCGATCGTGGTGTTGAACAAGGTCGACAAGCCGGATGCCGAACCTGATCGCGCGCTGGACGAGTGTTTCGACCTGTTCGCCAACCTCGGTGCAAATGACGACCAGTTGGACTTTCCCCATATGTATGCCTCGGGACGATCTGGCTGGGCCGACCACGAATTGGACGGACCGCGTAAGGACTTGCATGCGCTTTTTGACCTCATCGTCAATCACGTCCCTGCCCCGAAACAGATCGCCCACCAGCACGAAGACTTCCGCATGCTGGCCACGACCCTCGGCAGCGACCCTTTTGTCGGCCGGTTGCTGACAGGCCGCGTCGAAAGCGGCACCCTGAAGGTAGGCGCAACCATTCAGGCAATTTCCCGCATCGGTCAGAAAATCGAACAGTTCCGCGTTACTAAGATCCGCGCTTTCCGCGGTCTTGCATTTGAAGACATTGACGAGGCGGTCGCAGGCGACATCGTCTCTCTTGCGGGTATGGCCAAGGCCACGGT
Organism: uncultured Actibacterium sp.; assembly: GCA_964346965.1. Taxonomy (GTDB): domain Bacteria; phylum Pseudomonadota; class Alphaproteobacteria; order Rhodobacterales; family Rhodobacteraceae; genus Actibacterium_B. Next base: position 13,238 of record CAYFXM010000034.1, read on the forward strand.
GGCCGATACGCTTTGTGCGCTGGCCGTCGAAGAACCGCTCGACGCGCAGCCCATTGATCCACCCACAATCACCGTCACCTTTGGCATCAACGACAGCCCGCTGGCGGGCCGCGATGGTAAAAAAGTTCAATCGCGCGTCATCCGTGATCGCCTGCTAAAAGAGGCCGAATCCAACGTTGCAATTAAAGTGACGGACACTCCCGGTGGTGAAGCGTTCGAGGTTGCCGGTCGTGGCGAATTACAGATGGGCGTTTTGATAGAGAACATGCGCCGCGAAGGGTTCGAGTTGTCGATCTCTCGCCCGCAGGTTCTGTTCCGCGAGGTCGATGGCCAACGGATGGAGCCGATCGAAGAAGTCACTATCGATGTGGATGACGAATACACCGGCGTTGTAGTCGAGAAGCTGACCGGCACCCGTAAGGGCGATCTGGCCGAGATGAAACCCGCCGGCGCCGGCAAGACCCGCATCGTAGCCCATGTGCCGTCGCGCGGCCTGATCGGCTATCACGGCGAGTTCCTGACCGACACCCGCGGCACCGGTGTTCTGAACCGCGTGTTCCACGATTGGGCCCCGCACAAGGGTGCGATCCCGGGTCGCCGTGCAGGCGTTCTGATCTCTATGGAAAACGGCGAGGCCGTGGCCTACGCACTGTGGAACCTTGAAGAGCGTGGCCGCATGTTCGTCGGCCCGCAAGCCGCCGTTTATACCGGCATGATCATCGGCGAGCACTCGCGCGACAACGATCTTGAAGTGAACCCGTTGAAGGGTAAGAAGCTGACCAACGTCCGCGCCTCGGGCTCGGATGACGCGGTTCGCCTGACCCCGCATATCGAATTCTCGCTTGAAGAGGCCATTGCCTATATCAATGATGACGAGTTGGTCGAAGTTACCCCGAACGTCGTCCGCTTGCGCAAACGGTATCTGGACCCCCACGAACGCAAGCGGATGTCGAAGCTATCTTGATCGACCTGCATTGACGATGATTTCATGCCGACTAAGATTTTAGCGGCATGAAACGTTTATTTCCTAGGACCGGAATTACAGCCGCTAATACCGCCATCGTTTTGTTGGCTACTGGTGGCGCTGTGACTGCGAAGCAGGTTTCTATTGCTTGCAAAGGTGTCGATGTTCGCGTCGCTGCGGCCAATCGCGAGACTGCAAGTAGGGTTTGTGAGAATGTGCGGGAGGATCTGCAGACCCTGGCAAACTGCCATTTGATTCAGAGTAGCCCCATTGAGATTTCTATCGTACCGGAACTCAGCCACCCTTTAGGCGACGGCTGTGTCGCCATTGCTGATTGCCAACTCAACAAACTGGAAATCACCGATCCAGATTTGATGCAGGGCGTCATTGCTGCGAATGAAATCTATCGCAGCATTCCGGTATCGCTTTTATTTGACAGCCTTGTGACTCACGAACTGACTCACCTTCTGGTCGGGCAGTCCAATCGTTTGCAGGGTAAAGCCACGGACCACGAGTATATGGCCTATGCAATGCAGATGGATCGACTGCCAGACGAATGGCGCCAACTGTTTCTTGATGAGATACCCAATCCGGAAAGCGTCGAACGTGAACGCATCAACTCCTTTATGTTGGTCTTCGATCCGAACAAATTTGCGGCTTATACATGGTTGCACTTTTCAAAGCCCAATAATGGTTGCAGCCAATTTAAAAGGTTGTTGGATGGTGAAGATACGTTTCACTATGATCTAGAGTGAAGGAACCTAGACAAAGGCGTACCAAGTATACCCGGTGAACGGATCAGGAAAGGGGAAGGAAACCATGCGCAAAATTCAAGCTCAAGGTATTCACCACATCACGCTGACCGGCGCAGACCGACAGACGTCGCTTGATTTTTGGGAAGGCGTTCTGGGCATGCCATTCGTCTTTGACCAACCCAATCTGGACAATCCGGACGAAGGCCACCTGTACTTCGATCCCGGCGACGGACGCCTGATCACGGTCTTCACCAATGAGACCCGTAAGCCCGATCCACGCCGCACCCCAACCGAACCCGGCTGCGTCCACCACATCGCCATCAATGTCAGCAAAGCCACATTCACTCACGCTGCCGAGCGGCTTGAGAAGCGTGGCATCGCCCATTCCGGCCCCAAGGATCGCGGCTTCATGGATTCGATCTATTTCAAAGATCCCATGGGGCTGCTGATCGAACTAGCCTGCTATCGATTCGAGCCGCCCGTAGGCTGCACTCACGCAGACGTCATGATCGAAGCGCACCGCCTGCGCGTGGATCGCGGCGACTACAACATCGCCGAGATCCACCTGACCGATGCGATTGAGCTTCTGGTGGAACGGCGCCAGCAATCGCTGTCTGGCGATCGAAGCGCCAAGAACCCATACTAGTTGGCAGTGTGTAAAGGGTGGCCCGAAACGACTCGAGCCACCCAGCACTTAATTCAGCCACCAATCACAGCTTTGGCCGCTGCAATCGCGCCCTGCGCGTTTGCGGCATCCTTGGCCCCGCCCTGCGCCATGTCCGGACGGCCACCGCCGCCTTTGCCGCCAAGCTCAACTACAGCCGCGCGCACCAGATCGACCGCTGACAGGTCACCTTTCAGATCGTCGGTCACACCGGCAGCCACAGCCACCTTGTCGCCGTCGGCGATCAGCAGCACGGCGCCAGAACCCATGCGCGACTTATGTTCGTCGATCAGCGCGGGCAAGTCCTTGCCGGACACGCCACTTAGAACCTGAGCGAGGAAGGCGACGCCATTCACCTGCTCTGCCTCCGGGCCAGTGGATCCGCCGCCGCCCATGGCCAGTTCACGGCGCAGCTGCGCCACTTCGTTCTGCAAGGCCTTACGTTCGTCCGACAACGCCTTCACACGGCTAACAATCTCGGTCGGCTGAGCCTTCAACATCTGGCCAACTTCGTTCAACGCCTGCTGCTGCGAGACCAGGTGTTCCAACGCCGCGCCACCGGTCAGAGCCTCGATCCGGCGAACACCAGAGGACGACGCGCTGTCGCCCAGAACGACACACAGGCCAATATCGCCAGTGCGCTTCACATGCGTCCCACCACAGAGTTCAATCGACCAAGTCGTGCCCTCGTGGCCCTTGCCAGTCTCGGCTTCACCCATCGAAACCACGCGAACCTCGTCGCCGTACTTCTCACCAAACAGAGCTTGCGCACCGATCTCGCGCGCATCGTCTGGCGTCATGATCCGGGTCTCGACAGTCGAGTTCTGGCGGATGAATGCATTCACACGCCCTTCAACCTCGGCCAGTTCCTCACCCGTCATGCCCTTGGAATGGCTAAAGTCGAACCGCAAACGATCAACCGCGTTCAACGAGCCCTTCTGCGCGACGTGATCGCCAAGCGTCTCACGCAGGGCTTCGTGCAGCAAGTGCGTGGCGGAGTGGTTCGCACGGATCGCCGAACGACGGTCGTGATCGACACGCAACTCCAACGGGTCGCCCACGGACAGAGCGCCCTCGGTCGCGGTGACCTGATGGGCAAACAGTTTGCCAGCCATCTTCAGAGTGTTGGTGATAGAACCCGACGTTCCCGGCTTCAGATAGGACCCGGAATCGCCAACCTGACCACCCGATTCCGCATAGAACGGGGTTTGGTTCACAACCATCCAGCCGCTGTTCCCTTCGGCAATTTCTTTGACTTCTTCACCGTCGGCGACCAGCGCAAGAACCTGACCCTCGGCGACTTCGGTCTCGTAACCAAGGAAATCAGTCGCTTCCAG